>CAYGRJ010000037.1:0-8131 GCA_964352285.1 uncultured Candidatus Peribacteria bacterium | reverse complement strand
AGTGCGAAGTGCTGTCAGGGGAAGAGTTGATGAGCTTCTGGCTAGATTCTAAAAAAACAACACTCCACAGTCTTTGAAAACACATAACCAGCTTTGGCATATTTTTCGAAAACTCAGAAAACCTTGCAAATCCTCAGGAGAAAGCTAATATAGCTCTGCTTTCAGGTCGTTTTTGGCCTGTGAGGTCCCCTCACCTTGAGCTTGTAAAAAAGCCAAAGGGGAAAACACCGTTTCGAATCTTCAGAGAAGAAGCTCTGAACAGAATCTGCGGTGTATAACCGCAATTTTTTGCAATTTCATTATTACTTCTTCATATCTATCCCATGGCAGATAAAAAAGACGACAAAAAGGCTAAAAAAGCTGAAGCGAAGATCCGAGTGATCATTCGAGCCTTCGATCACAAGATCGTAGACGAATCAGCAAAGACAATTCTTGAAACAGCAGAACGAACAGGATCTCTTGTGACTGGTCCCATTCCACTCCCAACAAAAGTTGAAAAATTCACGGTAAATCGATCGACCTTCGTGAACAAAGACGCGCGTGAACAATTCGAAATCAGAACTCACAAACGACTGATCGACATCACCGATCACACCCCTACGACTATCGAGTCACTCTCCAACCTCAACCTCCCAGCTGGAGTAGATGTAGAAATCAAGATGGTCTAAGGCCTTCAAAATGAATTCAAAAGCCTCGCTAAGCGAGGCTTTTTTGATATAAAGTAATGTCATTAAAAACTCTTCTCCCATGAAAAAACTCTTCACCCTCCTAACATTCCTAACGGGACTAGCACTCCTAATGCCCCTACAATCAGCGAACGCCTATGAAGACCTCAGTTACGGAGAAAGAAATGCTCCTGTAACCATAGAGGTCTTCGATGACTACCAATGCCCATTTTGTGCAAGACTCCAAGAAACAATGAGCTCTACAGAAATCCAAAACCTGGTCAGCAATGGAAAAGTCAAACTCGTCTTCAAGGACTTTCCCCTCGCCTTCCACACCAATGCCAAAAAAGCCGCTCAAGCGATCAATGCCGTCTACGAAATAGATCCTGACCAAGGCATGGACATGAGACAAAAACTCTACGACAACCAATCACGACTCGGGACGTCTACTCCAGACCAACTCCTCGAAGACTACGCAGTAGAAGTCGGTATTTCTCGAGCAGAATTCCAAAAACACTACCCAGCTCAAGCAAATATCACAGAAATAGAGGCAGATATTGCAGAAGGATCTCGCAGAGGAGTATCTGGAACGCCTTCATACTTCATCAATGGAGTTAAATATAGCGGAGCACAACCACTCAACTCAGTCCTCACACAGATAGATAAAGCTCTCAACAACCCAAGCAATGAACCATCAGCTGGCTTCGAAAATGAAGTCATCACAGCTCCTGAGCTCAATTCACCATTTCACGACACCACTCCAGGACTTGCTGAGACAGCGGCAGTATACCTCTACGAAAAAGGAATCCTTGGCGGATTCCCAGACGGAAGTTTCCGTGGCGATCGATTTGTAAACCGAGCTGAAGCAGCGAAGTTTTTGATCTTAGCCAGTGGAACGAATCCTGTAGCAAGGGATTCAAAAAACCCATTCAGAGACGTACTCACCAGTGAATGGTACGGAAAATTTGTACTCCGAGCTGCTGAACTCAAGATTATCAACGGCTACAAAGACGGAAACTTCAAACCAGGCCAAAGCATCCAACGTGACGAATTTCTAGCGATGCTTTCACGAACCTTTGGGGTTCCCACAGGCCTAGATCATAACTACCTCGATAAATCCAATAACCCTTCAGCTTGGTACTGGGAATATGCAGGTATCGCCAATAAATACGATCTCGTTCCTGGAGAGTCATTCCTAAATCCAAACCAAAAAATGACCCGTGAAGAATTCGCCATTGCCCTCTATCAGTACTTGATAAATCGGTAAGACATTCAACAGACTACAATCAAAAAAGCCTCGCGACCAGCGAGGCTTTTTTACTAACTACTAACTATCCACTAAACCTCCCATTCACCATCTCCCAATTCACATTCTTCACAAAGGCATCCAAGTACTGGGCCTTCTTCGTTCCGTAATCAATCATGAAGGCGTGTTCCCAACAATCCAAAGCCATAATGATCTCTTGATCTGCAGGAAGCCCGACATGATGTTCGTAAACCATATGATTCATCACTCGACCGTCCCGAGTGTTCTTACACGTCAGCACCCACCCTGGAGTAGAAGCAGCTGAAGCCCGCAGGTCTTCCCAGTATCCATCTACAGATCCATAGGTTTCAGACACTGCTTTACTGAACTCATCACTCATCTCCCCCCCATCTTTAGCGAGGTTTTCAAAGTACATTTGGTGAAGATAAGTCCCGTTGTAAGGCACCACATATCGACGCTTCAGTTCACTGTATTCTCCAAATGAATAATTAACAGCACCCTTATCAGTAGTCTGAAGCTTTTCTTCGATTTCATTGAGCTTCTTCACATAACCATTGTAGAGGCCAAAGTGAGCTTCGAGCTGAGCATCACTTATCCCATCGAGGTTTCCAAGTAGATGAGAAAAATCTATTGCTGAGTGAGTCATAAAAGGAAAAATAAAGATAAAAATCACCTAAATGGTATCAAATCACTGCAAAGTTGTCAGGAAAAGACTCGAAACCCGCTGTTGTTTACCCAACAAACGGTCTGAAACAATGACAACTTTTGCCTTCTTCCGCAAGATTTGCTGAGATCGAAGAAGTTCTAGACCTTTATGCAGGACTTTTTCTGGCTGCTTACCAAAAGCCAAATAAAGAGGTCGAACGCCCTTGAGCAGCTGGAGTCGTCCAATAAGTTTTTTGTCCTGAACAAAAGCAATAATAGGAGCTGATGGCCTCATACTCGACAAAAGTCTTACCGACTCACCGGTCACCGAAAAAACAACCAGTGCGTCAGCAGTCACCTGATCTGCTAAAGCAGAAGCAGACAGCAGCATTTCTGATTTATCTCCATAGGCATCGAAGGCCTCAAGAAACTCTTCCTCGATCAATTCAGTCCTATCGATAATCCGAGCCATGGCTTGAACAGAGTCATGAGCATACTCACCAATGGCTGTCTCACCAGAAAGCATAGTGGCATCAGCGCTCGTCCTCACAGCATGAGCTACATCAGTGGCTTCAGCGCGAGTAGGAGTCGGGCGCAAAATCATTGACTCCAACATATGAGTCGCGATCACCACCGGTTTTCCCATAGCCCGACAAGTCTTCACCATCATATCCTGAAGTCCAGGAACCTCCTCGAAGGGCATCTCTGAACCCAAATCGCCTCTCGCAACCATGATCCCATCAGCTTCTTGGGCGATCTCATCAAAGGCTTCTACGGCCTCCGGAGTTTCAATCTTCGCCATCACCCAAGCCTTCGATTTCAACTGCTTCAAATGCTTCTTCAGCGACTTGATATCATCAACAGAGCGCACATAAGAAAGCGCCACCCAGTCAGCCCCAAGCTTTACCCCTAGCTTCAAATCCTCAAGATCTTTCTGACTCAAAGAAGGAAGCTTCACAGGCTTACCCTGAAGATTCAAATGCATTCGAGACCTCACCTCCCCCTTAGTTTTCACTCGGCACCTCACCTCAGTCCCCTGAACACTAAGCACCTCCAACTTCAAAGCTCCATTATCCAAAAACACGATATCACCAGCACCTAAAGACTCCTGAAACTGATCATAGGAAACAGAAATAACACCCTTCCCCGTCTCATGGGACGGTCGAGAAGTCAGACAAACCGTATCACCTTTCTGAAGGATATAAGCTTCATCAACATCTCCTGTACGAATTTCAGGTCCCTGGAGATCCCATAATAATCCCAACGAAGCATGCTTTTCTTTCTCTACTCGTCGCATATTCTTCACCACCGACCGATAAAAGGTTTCATCACCATGAGACATGTTCAAGCGCAGCAGGTTCATGCCAGCAGCATGCAAACCCAGCAGATCTTTATAATCTTGTGTGGCTGGGCCAATAGTGCAAACGATCTTAGTTCGGCGCATAAAAACAGGAGAATCACCCATAAGTGTACTTCTCCTGTCTCAGAATCTCAAAAAACTGCCATTTACAGACTAGAGATGCTTGGTAAGAAATTCCTGAGTTCTTTCCCATGCTCTTTCTGCAGATTCTTCTTGATAGGCATCATTGTCGGAATTCGCAAAAGCATGACCAGCATTTTCGTAAACATAAATCTCATGCTCTCCCGACTGAGTCTTCAGCTTCGCTTGAAAAGCCTTCACATCATCTACTGGAATGGACTGATCCTCTTCCCCAAAGTGACCAATAATCTTCGCCTTCATCAATTCTAAATCATCCTCTGGATTGAAACGCCCGTAATAAATCACCGAAGCATCTACACCCAAGTCATTCTTCGCCATTTCGTAACTCCATTGCCCCCCAAAACACCATCCCACAGAAGCTAATCGCTCAGGATCAACAGCTGAATAACCCTTCAGATAACTCACCGCATTCTTCAAATTTGTAAAAGCCTGAGGCACTCGCTCTCGAACCTTTGTAGCCAGCTCTCGAGCTTCATCAGGAGTTTCAGCACTCTCGCCAGCATACATATCCACAGCCAAAGCCACATACCCTTCTTGAGCATATTTCCGAGCATTCTCACGAATATTGTCATTCATCCCCCACCATTCATGGATCAAAATCACAGCTGGATGAGGACCATTTCCCTTTGGTCGAGCCAAGTACCCTACTGCCGCTGGCAAATCTGGATAATAGCTGACTTCTTCTACAAAAACCCCATCAACTTCTTCAGCCGTACTCTCTTGAAGAACTTCAGGTACAGGATCACGTTGAGGGACCTCAGGTTTTGAAGAACCACAAGCAGTTACCATCACGGCAAGAAAAGCGAACAAAAACAGGTGAAAAAATTTCATAAGAGAGGTTAAATCGACTACAGCATATCTCAACAATCCCCTGACTACCAACCGATCACCTGTTACTCTGTATCAGAGTTAGCTTATGAACAATTACCAGTTAATCAGTTAGACCATGTCCTTCCTCTCCCACCTCGAATGGCGCTTCGCTACCAAATCATTCGAACCCAACAAAGCTGTTTCAGATCAAAATTTACAAAAGATCAAACATGCTATCCGCATGGCACCCAGTTCTTTTGGCCTTCAAGCCTTTCACGTAGAAATCATCACCGATAAAGAAGTTAAAAAAAACCTTCGAGATCATTCTTGGAACCAGCCTCAAGTAACAGACTGCTCACACCTCCTCGTTTTCTCTGCCCGCACAGACCTTGCCGAACGCATCGAAGACCTCTTAGACATCATCAGTGAAGGAGATGCTGAAAAAAAAGAAGCACTCCAAGGCTACGCCAACATGATGCGTGGCTTTGCTGAAGGGAAAAACAATGACTGGGTCGGAAACTGGGGAGCAAAACAAGCCTATATAGCTCTCGGTTTCGCCATGGCTGCCTGTGCTGAAATCCAGGTGGATTCCTGCCCAATGGAGGGACTAGATGCCCAACAGTACGATGAAATTCTCAAGCACCCAGAACACCTCAAAACCGTCGTCGTCCTTCCTATCGGGTACCGTGCTGCAGAACCTGAGCGACCAAAAGTGAGATTCCCAGAAGAGGATCTGTTTAGCTAACCAAAAAATTAGCCCACAAGCACAAAGAACACCTGAAATTCTTCAGGTGTTCTTCAGAATACTTGGAATACTTACAGAAAAGAACAAAAATGAAACCTTATTTAAAACCAATTATGAATACTTCAGGAAACAAAATACTCATTCACATTGATGATGACCCAAATACGCAGCGAGCTGTAAAAGAAACACTTCATGAAGAATTTGATCACATCATCTCTTGCGATTCATTCACACAATTCAACGCAGTTCTTCTAAAAATGACTGCTGAGACAAGATCACAGATAGATGCCATTATCACAGATATTAGTATCCGAGATGGTGACCTCACCAGAGGCATGCCTATACTTCAACTTATACAAAGAACCCTGACCATAGCAAAAATGCTAACACCTTTTATTATCTATTCTGGATCTGGAGGATCTAAAACACTCAGAATAATGCTCAAACACTTAGAAAACAGTGCAGAAAATTGGGCAATTGAAAAAGAGAGAGAGGGTGAAGTACCTGAAAACTTCAAAGAATACATCTTAGCCTTTGTAGAAGAATCAAAAAAGAAAGAGCCGAAAACATCTGAATACCAGTATAAAATTGCGAATCAAGGCTAAACACCCTTCACCATATACGTCCCCTCCAACTCATACCCAAACTTCTTGTAGTACTCGCGAGTCCCAATTCCAGCAATGACAGCCATTTTTTTAAAACCAGCTTGTTTCGCGAGTCTTTCGGCATCTTCCATCAAACGTGTCCCCCACCCAGCGTGCTGCTTCTTGGTACCTGAATTCCCAACTGATATCTGCTTCCCGTACACATGGACCTCTCGAATAAGCGCTGCTCCTTTTAACTCTTTAAGAAAAGTCTCTCCAGGAAAACGAAGCCGAAGCAGAGCAATGAGTTTATCCTGTTTCACATCTTCATAGCTCAAGAAAAGCTCAACTCCGCTCTTTTTGTTCCCTATCGTCCCTTTTATCCCTTTTTTCTCTCTTGGCGAAGCCAGATATTCTCGAACCACAAGCTTCACATCCTTCACATCAAACTTCTGCTCACCAATCTCTCGGTAGCGAATATCTCGACTCGGAGTCCCCTCTTCATCGAGTTTTTTCTCGAGCATTTGCCGAATATTCGAAACCTTCGTTCCTGCCTCGATTTCATCAGCTGGAATATCTCGAGCCACTCGATCCATTCGGCACCATTCCGGCACTGACTTCATATTCTCGTAGAGCACATCAAAGAGCGTCTCATCATCATATGGCTCATAGAGACCTTTCCGATAGCGCAGAGCAAGTGGCGTCCCAGGGATCACCACACAAGGATAAATCTTCAGGTAATCAGGCTGGTAGCGGGAATCTTCAAACAGTTCACCGACCATCTTCTTATCGTAGTCCACGGTGGAACCTTCTAGATTCGGCATCATGTGATAACTGATCTTAAACCCAGCATCCTTCAGCAATCGAGTTGCATCTCGAACCGATTGCAGATCATGACCACGCTTTGTCAGCTCTTGCACTCGATCATCTGTCGTCTGCACACCCATCTCGACCTTGGTCACCCCAAGTCGACGAAGCCTCCTGACCTCAGTTCGATCCACACAATCAGGTCGTGTCTCAATGTTCACACCAATACAACGAACAGAAGACGTTTCATTTTCTTTCACCACTTCATCAAAATTCATCCTCCCTCCTCCCAAGCTCTTCACCTTCAAGGTATTTACATTATCAGTTCCATAACGAGAGGTAATCTTATTCACAACGGTCCTTTCCTGACTCCCGGGACTCGTCATTCTAAGCTTGCCGAAAGAGTCTTTTGCCAACGGATTCCTCACTTCATCATACTCATTCATCGCCTGCAAACATCGCTTCACAAACCAGGTCTGATAACCCTTCGGGTAACTACTCCAGGTCCCACCGAGGATCCGAAGCTCTACTTTCGAAACTTTATGGCCAGTCATTTCCAATGCCTTCAAACGCACATACACCTGATCATATGGATCAAACCGTTGTCGAAACCCTCGCTGCGCGGCTGGCTGGCTGATCAAGTAGCTCTTCGGCATCCGCACATCTGTAGGACAGTAAGTACAGCGACCCGGGCAAGGAAAAGGCTTCGTGAGCACCGTTACGGGAGCCACACCCGACATCGTTCGCACCTTTCGCTTCTGGATTAATCCCAAAAACTCATCATTCGCTTTAATTTTTCCCTCTTTCACCAAATCCTCATAGGCCTTCACAAAGTACAGGTTGTGAAAGATCCGACCATCTTCTCGCTTGATAATTCGATTTCGAAACTTCTGAAACTCTCGGCGATCCTTAAAGTCTCGCTTCGCAGCTTCCAAGACGATCAAACGAGCGAGCTCTTGATGATCCTCGAGATTGATTTTCGAAAAGTCCATAGGAGGTTTTGAGCATCAAATTTAGCACAAAAACACCAAATATGATAGCTATCACCCTAGTCAAGATCTGCATCTATCCACAAAAATGCTCCCGATAAATAGGTGTCAATAACCT
>CAYGRJ010000036.1:0-8178 GCA_964352285.1 uncultured Candidatus Peribacteria bacterium | reverse complement strand
GCTACGACGCTGTCATTCTTTGTATTGAGCCGCTCAAGAAGCCTAAGAAAACCAAGAACTTCCAAACGCTCAAGCAGTTCACCTTCGACGAAACTCCACAAATGAACAGCACACTAACCATCGATATGCTTTCAGAAGTTGAAACGGTTAGCATCTGCGCCTCTACCAAAGGACGAGGATTCGCAGGAGCGATCAAGCGACATAACTTCGCCGGACAACCTGCTTCTCATGGTCACGCCAGTAAAGCAAAGCAAGGAGGACGTCTCACCGCTTCAGTAGGAGCTTGTGCAAAGCCTGGAAGAATCAAGAAAGGAAAGAAAATGCCAGGACGATACGGAAACGATCAACAAACACGACACAAGGTTCCGGTTATCCGAGTTGATAACTCAAACAAGCTTCTCGCTATCAAAGGAGCTGTACCAGGACCAAAAGGAAACACAGTCATCATCACCTTCTAAAGACAGCTAAAACTAGCAACTAGTAACTAACAACTAGCAACCAGAAACCCATGAAAATCGATCTCTACACACAAGACGGAAAGAAAAAAGGAAGTGTTGATGCCAACGACGCCATCTTCGGTGTCGAAGCAAATTCAACCCTCATTTCACAAGCTTTCGAACGACAACGAGCAAACGCTCGAACAGGAAACGCTCACACCAAGACAAGAGGTGAAGTAAAGTGTTCTACTCGAAAGATCTACCGCCAAAAAGGAACAGGAGGAGCACGACATGGTGCTCGGTCTGCTAACCTTTTCCGAAGTGGTGGAGTTACCTTTGGACCACGTAACGACAGGAACTGGGTAACAGCCATGCCAAAGAAGCAACGACGAAAGGCTCTCTTCGGAGCTCTAAGCCTTAAAGCCAAAGACAATGCAATATTCTGCCTAGAAGCCTACGAAGGAGAAATGAAGACCAAGAACTTTGCGAAAATGCTCGATGTGCTCGAACCGCTCAAAGAAGCTAAGAACGTTCTCATTGTGATTGGAGACAAAAACCCAGTCATTCAAAAATCAGCTCAAAACCTGACCAACACCAAAACCATCCTGGCCAACTACCTCAACATTGCTGACCTCTTGAAATACGAAAGCATCATGTTTGTTGGTGATGCCTTGCAAAAAGCAGAAGAAACCTTCCTCTCAATTAAGAACTAAGAACTAAGAACTACCAACTAAAAACTCTCCCATGGCTCGAAGTGTAATCAAAAAATCGATCACCACAGAAAAAAGCTACGCCAACCAAGATGCTGGAATGTGGACATTCCTCGTGGCAAACGACAGCAACAAGATCGAAATCAAACACGCTATCGAACAACTCTTCGGGGTGGTCGTTGCCAAGGTCACTACAACAGCGGTGAAAATGAAGCAACGAATGCTCAAAAGAGGTCGTTACCATACCAAAAGACCAGCTGGAAAGATCGCTCGAATAACACTGAAAGACAAGACTAAGAAAATCGACCTCACCAAGCTCAACAAATAATTCAATTCTCTACTAGTACCTAGTAACTTACGCTCACATGGCTCTCAAAAAGTACAAACCAACAACTCCAGGACGACGTCAGATGACGGGGTACTCATTCGATGAGCTGACCACAAACAAACCTCTGAAACGATTGACCAAGAGCCTCAAAAAGAACGCAGGTCGTAACTCAAGAGGAACCATTACCTGTCGACATCGAGGTGGAGGAGCTGCTAAAAAGTACAGAAACACCGATTTCCGAATGGTGAAGAACCTGGGAATCCCAGGAACAGTTTCTAGTGTTGAGTACGATCCTGTTCGAACGGCATACATCATGCTCGTCGTCTACAAGAACGGAGACAAGGTCTACCACATCGCTCCTCATGGGATACGGGTAGGAGACGAAATCCTTACTGCAGAAAAAGCTAAAGTACGTACTGGTAACCGAATGCAACTCAAGAACATCCCCGTAGGATTCGACATCCACAATGTTGAGCTTCGTCTCGAATACGGAGGTCAATCAGTCCGATCTGCTGGAACATCTGCTAAGATCATCGGTTTCGATGGTGGATACGCACAAGTACAAATGCCTTCTAAAGAAATCCGTAAAGTTCACGAAGGATGTTACGCAAGCATCGGAAGAATCTCAAACGTCGACCACAGCCTCATGAAGATTGGTAAGGCTGGTCGGAAACGACACATGGGTCGTCGTCCTCAAGTAAGAGGTAAAGCAATGAATCCAAACGATCATCCACATGGTGGAGGTGAAGGAGGTTCTCCAATTGGTATGAAGCATCCAAAGACACCATGGGGACTTCCTGCTCTCGGAAAGAAAACTCGACGAAGAAAGGATACCAACAGCTTCATCATCAAGACCCGAAAAGGACGCCTCAAGATGAAATAAACCATAACTCCTGTCAAACAGACCTAGCAACTAATATTCCCATTTATGTCCAGATCCTCAAAAAAAGGCCCTTACGTTGACCCCAAGCTCATCAAGAAAATTCAAATGCTTGGAGGACAAAAGAAACTCATCAAGACTTGGTCTCGCAGCTGCGACATACCACCAGAGTTTGTAGGACACACCTTTGCTGTTCACAACGGAAAACAGCACACACCAGTCTTCGTCACCGAAAACATGGTGGGACACAAACTCGGAGAATTCGCACCAACACGACGATTCAAAGGACACACCGGTAAAAAATAAATCCCCTATCATTACGAGAAAACTCTCTAAGTAACTCCCCTTTCAAATGAAAGCTTCCATAACTAACGTTCGCATCTCCCCAAAGAAAGCCAACCTCGTGGCTGGACTCATCCGTGGGAAAAAAGCTACAGAAGCGCTTGCGCAGCTGAAGTTCACCCCCAAAAAAGGTGCCGACATCCTCTTTAAGCTCATCACCTCAGCAGTTGCAAACGCAACCGTGAAGAAGCAAAAGAAAGAAAGCCTCTTCATTAAAGCTCTCATCGTCAACAAGGGAGTAACCTACAAGCGAGGTATAGCTGTCTCTCGTGGTCGTTACCACCCGCTCAAAAAGCGAAACAGCAACATCTCTGTAGAAATGGGAATCCTTACTGACACGTCAGCTAGCGAAGGAAAGGAAGAAAAAGCTACAAAAGCGAAAGCTGAACCTGAAAAAACTGAGAAAGCGGAAAAGAAACCAGCTAAGAAGGCTGAGAAGGCTGAAAAGACAACTACAAAAGCAGAAGCTCCTCAAACAGCCGATAAAAAAGAAAGTGCTGCAAAACAAGAAGACAGCAAGTAATCAACCTCATCACTAGTAACTAAACCCTCACTCTACCATGGGACAAAAAGTAAGCCCAAAATCGATCCGGATGAAAATCACTCACACCTGGCCTGGAAAGTGGTTCGCACGGAAACGACGATACCAAGACCTTTTGATTCGTGATATCGAACTCCGAAAGAAGATCGAAGAAATGTTCCCAGATGCCGGAATTGACAAAGTGGAAATCCAACGAGACAACAAGCTCCTCACCGTTACTGTTCACAGTGCTAAACCGGGAATCATTATCGGGAAGGCAGGAGACAAAATTGAAAAGCTCAAAAAAACACTCTCTAAAAAATTCGGAGAACACATCGAGATCAACATCCAAGAAGTAAAGAAACCAGATCTCAGTGCTAAAGTCGTTGGGGAAAGCATCGCTCGACAAATCGAACGACGAATCTCTTACCGACGTGCTGCTAAGCAAGTCGTACAAAAAGCGATTGATGCAGGAGCTATCGGAGTAAAGGTTTACATCGGAGGGCGTCTCAACGGAGTAGATATCGCTCGAAGCGAATACTACAAAGAAGGAAACATTCCTCTTCATACCTTCCGTGCAGATATCGACTTCGCCAAAGCAACGGCTCGAACAACCTACGGTGCTATCGGTATCAAGGTCTGGATCTACAAAGGAAATGTATACAAGCACGACAAAATCAAGTAATATCCCTACCCGTATTCAGCACAACAGCTAACAGATAATAATTCACATCATGCTCTCACCCAAAAAGCAAAAATATCGAAAGGTCCACCGGAATCGTAATGGAATACGAGGAAAGGCTGTCCGTGGAAGTACGGTTTCATTCGGAGAATTTGGACTCAAGACAGAGCAAAAAGGAGAAATCACCTCACGACAAATTGAAGCTGCTCGTCGAGCAATGACTCGTTACGTAAAGCGTGGAGGAAAAATATGGATCCGAATCTTCCCCCACATGCCTATTACTCAGAAAGCTGCTGAAGTTCCGATGGGATCTGGTAAAGGTAATGTTGAATACTTCGTCGCTCGTGTACGACCAGGAACAGTACTCTTCGAAATGTCAGGTGTTCCAGAAGACGTTGCTCGTGCAGCATTCGAAAGAGCTGCTCAAAAACTCCCAGTTCTCTGCCGAGTTTCTAAGCCACCTATCCGATAATTTTTCTCTGCTCTACTGGAGCAACTCAGAATTAAAACCTACCTCATGACCTTCAAAGACCTCACAGAACTTCGATCAATGGACGAGAAAGCTCTTCAAAAAGAGCTAACAGAAGCTCGTCATCACTACAACGTGATCAGCTTCGAAAATAGCCAAGGAAATCTGAAAGATACATCACAAATGAACAAAACTCGGAACTACTGCGCCAACATAAAGACAGTGATCAACGAAAGAACTCCAAAAGCTACTCCAGCTGCCTAATTATTCATTAGAATTCATCATTTACCCGCCACGGCGGACCCAGTAACTCTCTCCCCACATGCGAACAAAAACAGGAACAGTACGGTCAAACAAGATGAACAAAACCATTGTGGTTGAAGTTCACACCTACCGACAACACGCTAAGTACAAAAAGCGTTTCCGAATTACCAAGACCTTCGTAGCACACGATGAAAACAACACCTGCCAAGAGGGAGATACCGTAACAATTGCTGAAAGCATACCACTCTCAAAAACAAAAAAATGGAAAGTTATTGAGATCAATGGAAAATCACTAGAAGAAGCATCAAAAGCAAGTGCTTCAAAAGAGAAAGCTCCAGCAGCAGCACCTGAAGTATCAGAAGAAGCAGCTGAATCACCTGAAGAAACCAACTAATTCATTCTCACCACGAGAAACTCGCAAATTGTAAATCAATACCTCATGCTCCAACAAGAATCCATCGCCATCGTAGCCGACAACACCGGTGCAAAGACCGCTTATGTGATCAAAGTACCTGGAGGGTCAAAGCGACGGTACGCATTCATTGGTGACGTCATCGTCTGCTCGATCAAGTCAGCATCTCCACGAGGAAGCGTAAAAAGAAAGTCTATCCAACGAGCTGTAGTAGTTCGATCACGTCGAACAACCTACCGGAAAGATGGATCAGGAATCCGATTTGATGACAATGCCGTAGTCATCGTAGATAAAGACGGAAATCCTAAAGGAACACGTGTATTCGGACCTATCGCTCGTGAACTGAGAGAAAGAAACTTTCAAAAGATCATCTCACTCGCACCAGAAGTTATCTAATCCCCTGCTCCTCGGAGCAAAACCTAAGAACCTAAAACCAGACCCATGAAATTCAAAGTAGGAGATACCGTTATCGTTACAGCTGGTGCCAGTAAAGGCAAAACCGGTGAGATCACTCGTATCCTTCGAGAGAAGAACAAAGTGCTCGTCAAGGGTGTGAACATCAAGATCAAGCACGTGAAAAAAAGCGTCAATGGTCCTGGGCAACGCCTTGAAATAGAAGCTCCAATACATGCTTCAAACGTCATGATTGCAGACCCAAAGACTAAAAAACCAACACGTATCTACTACAAGAAGCTAGAAAATGGCAAAAAAGAAAGATATGCGCAAAAAAGTAACGAACCCCTTTCATAATAACCTATCTCTCCCCTAGAAAATGACCAAAGACTACACCACTTACGTTAACACCGAAATCCTGCCAAAGGTTCAAAAAGAGCTGAATATCAGCAATATTATGGCAGCTCCACAGATTACTAAAATCATGATCAATGTGGGAATCGGATCTCGAATGAAAGTCACCAAAGATTACAGTGATGTTGTAGAAAACATCACAGCAATTGGAGGTCAGAAGCCAGTGGTAATCATGGCAAAGAAAGCGATTTCTAACTTCAAACTCCGAGAAGGAATGCCTAATGGAATCATGGCAACTCTTCGAAAGAAACAAATGATGGAATTCTTCAATCGAATGGTAAACATCGCTTTCCCACGGATTAGAGATTTCCAAGGTTTCAGTGAAAAAGCTTTTGATGGTCAAGGAAACTACAGTATTGGAATCAAAGACTGTACAATTTTCCCAGAGATTAACCCTGAAGACCTCAGTCACGTCCACGGTATGAACATCACCATCGTGACATCAGCTAAAAGTGATGATGAAGCCAAGGTCCTGCTAAAAGCCCTCAACTTCCCTTTCAAAAAACCTGCAAAGGTTGAAGAAAATGCAGAAGAAGCTCCTGCCCCTACAGCTGAAAGCACTGAGCTTGCCGAAAGTGAAGAAGCACCCAAAGCAGCTGAAACACCAACTGAATAATTCCCTTCAAAACCCTATTACTCTTTCTCAATGGCAAAAAAGTCCAAAATCGACCAGTGTAAAAAACTCCAAGAGAAGCACCTCCGTGCTCTCAAGGACGGAAGAAAACCAAAGTTCCCAACTCGGGTCTACAACAGATGCCGAAACTGTGGACGTCCACGTGGTTTCATCCGAAGATTTGGACTCTGCCGTATCTGCGTTCGTCAATTCGCAGCAGACGATCAAATCATGGGACTTCGAAAGTCCTCTTGGTAGAAACAGAAACCTTCCTCAACAGCTAAACGCTAATTAAACCCTATGAACACCGATCCTATCTCAGATCTCCTCACACGACTTCGAAACGCTGCTATGGCGCGTCACGAAGAAACCCACTGTCCTTCTTCAAATGCGAAGAAAGAAGTGCTTCGCGTGATGAAGGAAAAGAACTTTATCGTCAACTTCAGCGAAGTAGCAGAAGGAGCAAGAGGAACTCAAAAGAACCTCAAAATCCAACTTCATGCTGGAAAAAGCTTGAATCTCAGAAGAATTTCAAAGCCTGGACAACGAATCTACAAGAAAGCTGACGAACTCTTTCCGGTAATCCGAGGATACGGATTCTCGATCATCTCAACTCCTCAAGGAGTGATGACTGGAGAAGACGCACGAAAGAAGGGAATCGGAGGAGAACTCATCTGTGAAGCCTACTAATCGCTTAACTAAGCACCTACCAACTAACAACTAGAACAATGTCTCGAGTCGGAAAACTACCCATTACCATTCCATCAGGAGTAACCATCACCTCAAACGGTCAAGAAATTACCGTTAAGGGATCAAAAGGTGAACTCAAATGTATGGTTCATCCCAATATCAAAGTAGAAATCACAGATACAGAAGTGATCTGCTCACGACCTAATGATCAAAAAGAAAACCGATCACTCCACGGAACAACACGTGCCATCATCAACAGTATGGTTGAAGGAGTTAGCAAAGGTTTTGAAAAAAAACTCGAAGTTCGAGGAGTTGGTTACCGTTTCAACATTAGCGGAAAAATGCTCAACCTATCTCTCGGATTCTCTCACCCTATCGATTTCGAAATTCCAGAAGGAATTACCATTACAGCTGGTGAAGAGAACAAAAACCTCATGATTATTGCTGGAATCGACAAACAACTCGTTGGTCAAACTGCTGCCCGAATTCGTGAATACCGAAAACCTGAACCATACAAAGGAAAAGGAGTTCGATACGTCGACGAATACGTGAAGATCAAGCAAGGTAAGAAAGCTGCTAAATAAACATTAACAATCACCGTCCCCTAATCACCACTCATGAAATCAGCAAAAGTTACAAGCCGCCTCCGACGAAAAGCTCGCATTCGAGCTCGCGTTACCGGTACAGCTGAACGACCACGACTCGTGGTCTCTCGAACCAACAACAACATCACTGCACAACTCATTGATGACACGACTGGTACAACCATTGCTACGGCTCACGATATGAAGACCAGCAAAGGAAGTAACGTAGAAAGTGCACAAGCTGTTGGAAAATCGATTGCTGAAGCTGCTCAAAAAGCTAAAGTAAGTACATGTGTGTTTGATCGAAGTGGATACAAATACCACGGACGTGTAAAAGCTCTCGCAGATGCTGCTCGTGAAGCTGGACTGCAATTCTAATTATTTCGAGCTCATAAGCTCATTCCTAAGAACCTAACAACCCAAGTCAAATGGCCAAAAAA
>CAYGRJ010000035.1:1275-8341 GCA_964352285.1 uncultured Candidatus Peribacteria bacterium | reverse complement strand
TAGAATTTCTCGAGGGCAAGATACTCCAGTTTTCAGGAACCTCAGAGGGAGACTTCGTTCGGCAGTTGCCAACTCATGAAAAGCTCGACCTCAAGATTGATGCCCAGGTTATGTTGGTCAATAACGACCCTGCCAAGAGATGGGTTAACGGAAGTACGGGAGTCATTATAGGGGCTTCTTGGAGTGATGAAGAAGAGTGCGATGTGCTCTTGGTTGAGCTTTCCAACGGAAAGAAGGTAGAAGTCCTCCCTCACACCTGGGAAACCAATCAGTATATCTTCGACGAAGCCTCTAATGCCATCGAGATGGAGCGCATCGGTGCCTTTACTCAGTACCCTCTCAAACTGGCTTGGGCAGTGACCATTCACAAGAGCCAAGGTAAGACTTTTGACCATGTGGTGCTCGATATTGGGCGAGGAACCTTCGCTCACGGACAGATCTACGTGGCTCTCAGTCGCTGTACCAGCCTCGAAGGGCTGGTGCTTCGTCAACCACTGCTTCCTAAGCATATCTGGTCTGATCAGCGCATTCAGTACTTCCTGAAGGGGCAACAAGATGGGGAGCGTTACCAGAGCATGACCCTTCCCGAAAAAAAAGACCTCCTCCAGAGATCAATCGACTTCGAAAACAACCTGGAGATGACCTACACCAATAGTAACGGGCAGTCTTTTCAGAAGAGGATCAGACCCCTCTGGTTAGGGGAACTCGAATACCAAGGGATTGAATATTTGGCCGTAGAAACCACAGATGTCGAAACTGGACAAAGCCGGTCCTACTCGGTCAAGAGAATCGTTAACCTCTCCGAGGTCTCCTAGTTGAGAAGAGCTACGCGATCAGATAAGATGAATTTAATTCATTTCTTCATCTTTTTGCTATGATGCGCATCTTCCTTATTCCCATTGGGATTGGTTTAATTCTGTGGGGGCCTTTTATTCTTTGGAATGCAGAATTTCAGCACAGGGCTCTTGATTATCAGTCCTCAGTCATGATGCAAGAAGACAGTGACGAGTCAGGACATGTAAAGGTAAAGGGTGTGCCAAACGTTGCTGAAGCACTTGAGTGCCCTCCTTCTGAAGCTTTAGAAGACCAGACATGTCTTTCGGTTGTGAAGACCGTGAGCGAGTTCACTCGAAAAGAAGTCGAACAGTGTACATCAACTCGCCCAAGCAATGTGATCAGAAGCCTTCCCGAGCAATGCGACAGCAAAGGTGAAAACTGTGAACCCTGTTATCTCGTAGAGAAAGAATCCTGGGAAAGCATCGATTCAGAAAGCCAATTTGCTGCTTTTTCACTCGGGAAGTACAATGTCCCTTCTCGATTTGAGGCTGAAGTTTTGGGTGAGCAATCTTACGTTGAATACGAATCGGTTGAGGCACGAAGTGTCAGCTTTTTTCTGACTGATGAGCGGACACCGAGCAAGGTTAATGCCGTCCCTGGTGATCGGGAGTATTCGTATCAATACATCACGTCCAGTCAAGATATTATCGTGAGTGGCTTAGCCAATGAAAGCCTCGAGATAGGTGCAGGAGAAAAAACCTTCGTCATTTCTGCTCTTACTGATGCCGAAACCTTGGCAGCACTTCAGTCGAAAGACAACATGTCTAAATGGGGCTTAAGAGTGATGTCACTCCTGATGGTAGTCTTTGGATTTGTGTTTATCTTCAATACCATTGCAGCAATTCCTCTCATGCTCGTGAAGATTATTCCATTCCTTGGGAAGCCTTTAGAAAACGGAATATCAAGTGTTATTAGTATGGTGGCAGGTCTGATTGGATTAGTGGTCTGGGGATTGATGTGGGCGACAGTGCTGATGCTCAAAAACATCATTGCCTTGGTGGTGATTGGTGCAGTGGTTGTTTTAGCGGCACTAGCAGTTGTTCGCTTCGCCAAGAAGAACCATATTCCTCTCAAGAAAACGGTCAAAGACCTTCAAAAGAACTAAGGCATTCCTTAAGGAAGCACCAAAAAACCCTCTCCAATGGAGAGGGTTTTTATAATCAGCTTATCTTCGGCCACCTCGTTGACCTCCGCTCGGCCGTCCAGATCCACTTGGTCGTCTTCCTCCACCTCCACCAGGTCTTCGTGATCGACCTCCACCACCACCTCCGCCTGGTCTTGACCCTTGGCTGTACATGCGTGATCCATTTCCTCTCGCATTTCGTCCACCAGATGATCGAGATGCCATAATCTTTTTGTATTCAGGGTCTATACCATCGAGCTTCGGGACTTCTCGAATGGGGAGCCTGGTATTGATCAGCCGTTCAATAGCATCAACATCCTTTCCTTGTTCTGGACAAGCAAAGGAAACTGCCTTCCCAACATGACCAGCACGACCAGTTCGTCCAATTCGGTGAACGTAGTCTTCGGCATTTTCCGGGAGGTCATAGTTGATGACCAGTTCAATCTCCGTGACATCAATTCCACGGGCTGCAATATCGGTAGCAACCATCACGCGGAACTTTCCACTTTTGAAGCCATCGAGAGCTTTACGTCGCTGAGGAAGGGTTCGGTTCGAATGCAGTTCTGCAGCTGGATGACCCATCTTATTGACCACACGGCAGATTTTTTTAGCTCCGTGTTTGGTGCGGCTAAAGACCAGTACCGTTCCTTGGTATTCTTGAAGCAGCTGTTCGAGCAGCGCAAGTTTCTGGTTGCGAGGAATCACAAACAGCTCTTGTTCAACCGTTTCAGCAGCTGTTCCAGCTGGTGCGACTTCCACACGGAGTGGAGTCTTCATGTATTGCTGAGCAATTTTAGAGATCTTAGGAGGCATAGTTGCCGAAAACAGCATGGTTTGTCGTTCTCGAGGCATATTGAGCATGATCCGTCGAATCTGTGGTTCAAAACCCATATCGAGCATACGATCAGCTTCATCCAATACGAGTATTCCAGTGTTCTTCAGATGAAAATTCCCTTGCTCTAGGTGATCAATGAGTCGACCAGGTGTCGCAACGATCACATGAGGCTTCGCCTTGAGTGCCTTTGTTTGTCGGAAAATCGGTGCACCACCAATTACCAATGCTGTTTTGAGTTTGAAGGGCTTTCCGACGGTCTCCAAGGTTTCATTCACCTGGATGGCGAGTTCTCGAGTTGGGCACAAGATCAAGCCTTGCTTGTTGGTGGCAGATATTCGCTGAATCAACGGTAAAGAGAATGCGAGGGTCTTTCCGGTACCGGTTTGAGCAATACCAATGAGGTCGTCTCCACGAACTCCAATAGGAATAGCTTTATGTTGTATAGGTGTAGGAACGACGAATTTGATTTCGTCGAGACGTTTCAACAGGTTCGGAGCTAATCCGAGACCATAGAAATCATTTGATGAATTGGACATGGAAAAAAATGAAAAAATGATGAAGGTTCTCGATTCCTTCGGTTCACTTTTTCAGAGAAGAGACAGGCAAAAGATTCGAGCGACTCTGTAATTCAATGGAAATCACCATGGAGTTCAATTGAGCACAGAGTTATATTAGCCCAATTATAAGCCAAAAAACCCATTATGTCCACTGTTTCAGGAACCCTTAGAAGGGGTTCAGTAGGACTATTTGATAATTCAGTACGGCAGCAAAGCCTAACCACAGCACATAAGGAACTAAGCATACTGCAGCCCATCGTTCAGTCTTCCAGAGCATCATGACCAACATTAAGCCGGTGATTAAGACCAGGATCAAGTCAGCAAGGGCCACGGTAAGCCATCCGAGAGAAAAGAAGAAGTAGCTCCAGAGAAGGTTTCCGATACCGTTTAAAAAGAACAAGCCCAACAGTTCGGCTCTTCGGGGTGAGGCTTTTAGTCGATACCAGATTCGAGAAATAGCAACGATAATCAAGCCATAGAGCACAGTCCATACAGGACCAAATAGAGCAGCGGGAGGCATCCATTCGGGCTTGATGAGGTTTGGATACCAGGTGTTGAGGCCTTGGGAGGTGAAAATACTCCCCAAAACCGCTACAAACACAACGGCTAGGCTGATAACAACGAGAGGAAGAAAAGACATATCAGAAGGGTTAACGACGAAAGCCCCATTGAGTTGCTCCAGGGAGGCGTTCTTTTTTACAGAGCATGAATTGATAGTAGCTCAAAATAATAAACGGAATCGGTGTCATAAGCTTATAGTACACCCAAAATTCCTCTCCCCAAAAACGCCAGGATAATTCATTCCCCAATCCGAGCAATCCATAGACCCAGGCATATCGGAAGGCAGAAATCATCCACCCTTTGTCAGATATTGCAAAAATACTGTCGAAAAGTGGCTTTAGGTAACTGCGGCCTTGCAAGAGTCCTATACTCAAAATCACCGTCCAGAGCCAGTAAAACAAGGTGTGCTGGATAATATAAAACTTCGGGTTCTGGTAATACAGCGAGAGCAGTCCAAACAAAATGGTAAATCCTCCAGCAAAAATCGGAAACAAGGCCACTCTCTTCTGGAGCAGCTGACCAGCCAACACCGATAACACCGTCATGGCCATCACCACAGCGATAGCATTCAGCATGCTGGTGTACTTATAGACCACGAAGAAGACCAGAACTGGGCCCAGTTCAATCAGAGTTGAAACACTGAGTTTCCCATAAAATTGTAGGGTTTGCTTACTCACGGTCTTGATCATCAGAAAAATAGAACAAAAAAAGGCTAGCACGAGGCCAGCCCTATTTGTAGTTTTTGAAGTTTACACGGCTTAGCTACCAGCAAGCATTTCTTGCCATTCTTGGTTTGCCGGAGCTTTTCGCTCTTGAGCTCTATCCTTGTTGTATCGCTTGTGAAAAGGAGATCTCTTGAAGACTTTTCCTACCAAGCAGTGTCGTTTTCCTTTTCCACCTTTATTAGACATAGTGTACAGAGTTATGAGTCATTGTTGAGTTTGAATGGCTTGTAAATGCTTTTCAGTTCAAGCGAACTAAAGAACCTGATACCATTTCAATGCCAAACCATTGTACCCAAATCATCAAAAATGTCAAAGGAAGACTTGTTAAAAAGCACTCAAGGGGTCTCGAAAGCAGAGGCCAAAAAACGCATCGAAAAGCTTCGTGAATTCCTTCGCGATTGGAATTATCAGTACTTTGTAGAAGACAAAGAGACTATTTCTGAAGCTGCTCGAGACAAGCTCAAGAGAGAATTAGAGGATTTAGAAGCTCAGTACCCCGATTTGATAACTCCTGAGTCCCCTACCCAACGAGTAGGAGCGCCCCTTTCAGGACGTTTGCCAAAGCTTAAGCACAAGAACAGGAAGATGAGTCTTCAGGATGTTTTCTCACTTCAGGAGATCGAAGAGTGGGAAGAGCGCGCCAAAAGAATACTACCTAAGGAGCACTTTACATTTGTTTCAGAGCTTAAGATCGACGGGCTCAACATCACCCTCTGGTACGAAAAAGGAATCCTCAAGCGTGCCCTAACCCGTGGGAACGGCGAAGAAGGAGAAGATGTAACGCATTCCATCAAAACCATTCGTGCAATTCCCCTTCAGCTCAAAGAACCCATCACCGCTGAAGTTTCTGGTGAGGTTTATATGCCCAAAGACGTCTTCGACAAGATATCTGAAGAGCTGGGTTTCGCCAACCCCCGAAACGCTGCAGCGGGAGCTGTTCGTCAGCTAGACCCCAAAATATGCGAGAAGAGAGAGCTCAGTGCTTTCTTTTATAGCTACCACAATTCAAAGGAAGAACTCGGGCAAAAAGAGCTGCTCAAGCGACTCAAACAGCTCGGCTTTCCTACCGAATCTCACTGGAAGGAACATGCCAATATCGCCAATCTCGAAAGCTTCATCAAGGACTGGACTAGCAAACGAACGAAGATGAACTACGGTATCGATGGCATCGTCATTAAGATCTCCGATCGAGATCATCAAAAGCGTTTAGGAAGCACAGCAAAGGCTCCACGTTGGGCTGTCGCCTACAAATTCCCTGCTGAGCAGTCATCAACCACCGTCGAAGACATCGTCGTTCAGGTCGGCCGTACAGGCGCCATAACCCCGGTTGCAGAACTCAGGCCCACCTTTGTAGATGGATCCACCGTCTCACGGGCGACGCTGCACAATGCCGACGAGATCAAGCGAAAGGATGTACGCATCGGCGATACCGTCGTGATTCAAAAGGCTGGGGACATCATCCCAGAAGTTGTGGAAGTCATCACCTCGCTTCGCTCAGGGAAAGAAAAGGCTTTCAAATTCCCTACGAAATGCCCCGTCTGCGAAACAGAGCTGATTCGGGATGCAGGTGAAGTCATTGATCGATGCCCCAATGGGACTTGTCCCGCCAGGACTCGAGAGCATCTCTATCACTTCGTGTCCAAAAAAGCCTTCGATATCGACGCCCTCGGGCAAAAAATCGTCGACCAGCTCATCGATCAGAGCCTAGTGATCACTCCTGCCGATATCTTTCAGCTGCAGTACGACGACCTGATTAATCTCGACCTCTTCGAGCAGAAACGGACAGAGAATTTGCTCAAAGCCATTGAAGATGCCAAGCAGGTCAGCATGTCTCGCTTCCTCTTTGCCTTGGGAATCCGCTATCTGGGTGAAAAAACCGGTCGAGACCTGACCCCAGAACTGCAAAAAGGACTCAAATATCACCATCATAAGCTCAAGAAGTCCGAGAAATCCCCTCAAGGCAGTCTCTTTGGAGAAGAAGCAGTGAGTGACAGCATCGAATACACGACTCCCCTCGAGTGGTTTGAGTTTCTTCAGAAAGATAAGCACTTAGCAGATCGTCTCAGGACTCTCGATGGTATTGGCCCAAAAGTTCTCGAATCATTTCAAGAATGGATTAGCAATGAAGAACATCACCATTTGATGAGAAAGCTCAGCGAATTCGGGGTGAAGATTGTCAAAGAGGTCTTCATCAACCAGCACGATCCCCACTTTGAAGGCAAAACCTTCGTGATCACGGGCTCCTTCGAAGCCTTCTCTCGCGAAGAGCTGAAGCAAATCGTCCTCAACAAAGGTGGAAAGGTCAGCGGGTCAGTCACTTCCAAGACTTCCGTGCTGATGATGGGTGAATCCGCCGGTTCCAAACTCAAAAAAGCCCAAGATCTCGGCACCGAGATATGGGATGAAAAGAAGGTCAAATCCTTCGTAT
>CAYGRJ010000035.1:0-1265 GCA_964352285.1 uncultured Candidatus Peribacteria bacterium | reverse complement strand
GTCTTAATATGATATGAAAAGTCCAAGGCCGGCAGCGTGCCGACCTCAGGGCTCTTCAAAGCCCGAAATGTTTCTCCTTTGCTTCTTGGAGCAGCCTTGCTTCATCTGGAAGCATAACTACTGATTTTACTGCTGAAGTGCTGTTCTCATCGTAAATGAGAATGCTTTCTTCTTTGTTGTGAAAAACGATGCAGGTGTACACATGAAACAATTTTTGGATTGAAGACATTCCTGTCTGGTATCCATGTGGAATCCTGCAGATAAAGTAGCCATCTTGGCTGCTGAGCTGCAGTTTCATCGTCCCATCTTCGAGCCACTTCGCAGTGTTTTGAGAGAGTTGCTCGCCGATGAGACGTATTGCAGCCTGTTCAGTTGATTCGTGATCTAGAGTATTCCCAACGATTGTCGCACGAGAAATCTCTTGAGGATGGTTGTCCTCTTCAGAGGGTTTTCGACGCCCTTCTGGAAGGACTGCGTAGACTTCATGACCCCATGAAGCCACCACGATGATCGCAACTTTTCGACTATTAGACACTTTACTTACCTACTTAGCTCTCCTTCAAGAGCTTAGAAAACAAATGGGTTTCAAAGAACATCCATCACCAAAGGTGATGGATTGCATTATAGTTTTTTTTTAGTAAAAAGTCAATATTCTTCCTTTTCATCGTATATTGTATGTTTCCGAAGAACCATATCTTAGATGTATCGGTTCATGCGGAAAAGAATGAGGCAGAAAATTGCCACAGCACTCATAAATCCGATCAAGATAAGAAAAGCTTGTTCGTGTCCAGAAAAGGGCAAGGACACATTCATTCCATAGATTCCTGTCACAAAGGTCAGAGGGAGCATCACAGCAGAGAAAATCGTCAGAATCTTCATGACTTTATTCGTATTGTGAGAGGTCAGAGATTCATTGGCGTTGTGAAGCGTGTCGGTTATTTCATTGAGAGACTCGAGGGCCACTCGTGACCTACCAATTTTATCTGCCACATCGTCGAAGTAGAGCTCCAAACGCTTATTGATGAATTGCTTATGCAGGTGCTCAAGGGTTTGAATGAGGGTGATGTGCGGGATGAGTGCTCTTTTGAGGGTAATTATCTGCCGCTTGGCCAGCATGATTTCATAGAGACGATCACGGTGAATCGTTCCTTCGAAGATATCATCCTCGATTTCTTGTATGGACCTGCTCAGTTGTGAGATATACGGGGTGTAGATATCGAAAAGCTCATTCATGAGTTCATAGAGCAAGTATCCTGGTCCCCTAC
>CAYGRJ010000034.1:0-8386 GCA_964352285.1 uncultured Candidatus Peribacteria bacterium | reverse complement strand
TCTTTGTACCTCTCTGATGGTGATGTTTGGGTTGTTTCACCTTCCGACAAGCAAAGCGTTGGTATGGAAGTCACTACACTTGTGAGCCAAAACCGTATTCCTAATGGATCTGCTGGAGTTTCAGTTAATGGCAACTCTTCTCAGATTGTATCTACTACTGCAGCTGTAGAGGTTCAGTATGAAAAGAAAGATACTACAGAGGTTATTACGATTGCCCCTCGAAAAGAAGTCACGATCAAGAAGAATCGTGTCCTTACTCGTGTAAAACAAGATGGGATCGCTGAGCGTGATGAAGAGTGGATACAAGATAATACCGAAAAGGATCAGCTTTATTTGGCTGAATTAAAAGGACAAGCGGTAGAGCAGCAACGACATGTTGCCGGTGTTTTACCGGGTGGTGTACGAGACTATATCTCTAAAATGACGAACTCTGCTCGCAAGGCTTTAACTTGGGATGAGCAAAATCGCTTTGATATTACTCTTCGTGAGCTTGATGAACTGCTGGCGGAAAGCTTGGTGCTTTTGGGTGAGCAGAAGATGGACACATCAAACACTACTTTTCAGAGCTATCAAGACAAATGGTCTTCACTCCTTGCTGATTCATCTGTTAGTGTGGGCCAAGAATATTCAGAGTCTTTGAGCAAGGTTGATCAGACTATTAAGGACCACTTGGGTATTCTCTCGCTTTTCAATCCAGAGGATCCAGCCTATGTGTATAAGAGTGAGCTTGAACAAATGGTCCTCGATCATGAGGACACCCTTGATCAGTTAGTCTCTGGTCACCGAGTCGATGAAGTGGTGAAGGGCAGGATTCTCGATGCCCACAATACTGCTCGATCTGGAAATGTCCCCCTCGCCAAAGAGATCCTTGAAAAAACGGTTGGAAAGAACACGGTTCCCTTTCAGGAACGCCTTCTGAAGATTGATCGCACAGATATCACTCTGCTCGACGATCTTGCTGATGAATCTGATGATCTCAAGCCTCTTGTTGAAGAGATTAAAAAGACTGCAGTACAAACGATGAAAGTCAATGGTTCTCATTATGACAACTCTTTGATAATTGAAAAGTCTATAACTGGTACTGCCTATAAGTCGTCTTCAGAAGACGCCCCTGAAAACCGTAAAACCAAGAAAATTGTAGGACAAGCTGTAAAGAATTCTGACAAAGAGCTGTAGATGAAACGAGGTCCCCTTGCACACCTGTTTAACTGGTCTCCCTCGGGAGAATTAAAAGCCAACCCATTCCCGTCTGTCGATACTCCCCCGGTTGTGGAGTAGCGGACAAGACAAGAATACTTCTCTCGGAACAACCCCTCTGCTTTTCCTGCGATTATGTAATCGGCGGAAAGGGCGAGGGGTTCTTTTTTATATCTGTTTTTGTATTCCTATCTGAATACAAAAACAGTGCATCTTTATGACACTGTTTATTGATTCCTTATGAGTAACTACGCTCCTCGCATATACCTATTCAAGCTTCGATGGATTGCCAGTGCTTATTTTTAGTCTGTGCTGAGTATTTGTACTCCTGCTTCGGCCACTTGGTCTGCTGGCATCTCTGATGGAGCTCCAAACATGAGATCTTTTGCCTTTTGATCCTTTGGAAAGGCGATGACTTCTCGTATGTTGGGTTCACCTGCGAAGATCATCGCGAGTCTGTCGAGACCCCAGGCTATTCCCCCATGGGGTGGAGCACCATACTCGAAGGCTTCTAGCATGTGTCCAAATCGTGTTTGAATGTCACCTTCTGCTACTTTCAGAGCTTTAAAGATGTTGTTTTGCAGTTCTCTTTCGTGGATACGTATAGATCCACCTCCGATCTCGTTTCCATTCATGACGAGGTCATATCCGTTGGAGAGAGCGTTCATAGGGTCTGTGAGGACCATGTCTTCGTGACCCTTCTTTGGTCTGGTGAAGGGGTGATGCATAGCTCCTACAGCTCCAGTTTCTTTACTGACTTCAAACATGGGGAAGTCGTTTACCCAGCAAAAGGCAAGCTTGTCTTCTGGTATACGGTTTTCTTCCGTAGCGATTCGTTTTCGTAAGGCTCCCAGGACTTCACAGCTCGTCGACCAACTATCGGCTGCGAAGAAGACGACGTCTCCTGTTTTTGCTCCTGTAGCTTCTGTAAGTCTAGCTACCGTCTCATCTCCCAAGAATTTTAGGATTGGTGCTTTTGGACCTTCTTCCATATACATGATGTAGGCCAGTCCTTTTGCACCGTGTTCCTTAGCGTAATCGGTGAGCTTGGTTTCGAAGTAAGACCTTGGTTTAGTACTGTAGTTTTCTACCTTTAGTGCTTTTACTGATTCAGCCGCAGAGAAGACTTTGAAGTCGCAGTCTTTCACCAGTTCGGTAACATCTGTGAGTTCCATGTCGAAGCGAATGTCAGGCTTGTCGGATCCATACCTGTTCATGGCTTCTTCGAAGGAGAGTACTGGGAAGGGTTCACTTTGTAAGGGCTTTTCTGGCATGAACTTTTTAGCGAGTCCTATGGCGAGTCTTTCGTTAATCTCCATAACGTCCTCTTGTTCTACGAAGGACATTTCCATATCCAGCTGCGTAAACTCTGGCTGTCTGTCTCCACGTTGATCTTCATCACGGAAGCACCTGGCGATTTGGAAGTACTTGTCGAATCCTGCAACCATCAAAAGCTGTTTCATTTGCTGTGGAGACTGTGGCAGGACGTAGAAGTTTCCATGGTAAAGACGAGCTGGTACCAAGTATTCACGTGAACCTTCTGGAGTCCCTTTCACGAGCATGGGTGTTTCGACTTCTATAAACCCTTCGTTGATCATGAAATCACGGATAAATTTGGTGATTTCTGACCTGAGAATGATGTTGTTCTTCATGCGCTCTCTTCGGAGGTCCAGATACCTGTATTTAAGTCGGTGTTCTTCACCTACATGCTTGTCCTGATCGATTTCGAATGGGGGAGTCTTCGAACTGTTGAGGATTTCTAATCCATTACAGATTACTTCAATATCTCCTGTTTCCAGTTTGTTGTTGCTTTGACCATCTGGACGGAGACGCACCTTTCCACTGACTTTAATCACATACTCAGATCGAATGCCTTCGGCAATTTCGTGCACGTCTTGTGCGTGTTCAGGATCAAAGACGACTTGTGTAAGGCCATAACGATCTCTGAGATCGATAAAGATCAATCCTCCATGATCTCTTCTCCTGTGTACCCATCCTGAAAGGGTGACTTCTTGGTCAAGATGCTCCTTGTTGAGCTGATTATTGAGATGAGATCTGTACATGATGGGGGATTAGGTGGCCAAATGGTGCCAAAAAGCAGAGTTCTTTCGACTCAAATCATAGCAAAATATTGCTTAAGTCCAAGTGGCAATCTTTAGACCAGATATTGTCTTATTACATCGCAGCTTGGAAGTTCTAGAAAAGTGTTTACTTTTAAACTGTCCCTTATCATATCGTGGTAGTTGCCTCGGAATCCTTCTTTTTCTCCACTGAGAAGTTCATCTAGACGATGCCTTAATCTATAGAGCATTAGAATACTTATGTTTTCAGCTTTTACTGAACTTTCTAAATTTCGTGAGTGTATTTTTAGCCAGTTTTTTATTTCATCTGTGCTCTTGTCAAAGTAGATTTCTTCAATTTCTTTCTCTTTGTATCCTATTCTCTTTAGCAGCTCTATTCCTATGTCATTACAGTCTTCAGCTTGTTTATCGTAATGTTTGTTGATGTTCATCAGGAGTCGAATTTCTTCCTCACAGAGTTGCTCTATATTAGAGCACTTATCACTGGTAATTCTTATTACTCTATCCCTTGCGATTGAGATTATTCCGTAAAGTTCGATCAACCTTTGTACTGGCTCCACACGGAAAATGTCTACAAGGTCGAATTTTAGTGTGCTGCATTCTGAGTTGGTCGCTACTGTGTTGAAGTAGTGCCAGAGAGCTGCAAAGTAATGCATTGCTTCGAGCACGTCTCTTCTCCACTCAAAGTACACTTCTTCGAAATGAATCATGTTCTTTCCTTCTTCTGGCACTGCGATAAATGTGGTGAGTTTCTTTGATTTTTCGTCGAAGGTGAGTTCATCTTCTCCGTATAAACCATTTATTGGTATCACTCTTCTTATGGACTGAAGTTTGTCTTTCCAAAATTGTCGTTCTGCAGATTCCATGAGAGGAAGTGATATTTAAGATCACATTTTGATGAATTATTTACTACTGTCAAGAAATTATTTGGAACACTAGGCTTAAGCATCTGCTCCTTTGCTGTTCTCTTGCTATGATGATGCTGTTCTCTTCTGTATTCTCTGAAGTATTGATTCTATGAAAGTTGCTATCACCGTCAAGACAGGGCTTAAAGATCCCAATGGATACGTTAATAGTACGGTTTCTTACCTGAAACGTCATAAGATTGATGTCGATCTGTGTCCAGGGACTTGCATGCTGGTGCCGAATAGAAAGCCTGGTATTGATTTTAAGAAGCCTTACGACGTGATTATCGTTTTTGGTGGTGATGGGACATTGCTGAGAACGCTCCAGTACATGAAGCAGTTTGACTCAGCAGTTCTTCCTATCAATATGGGACGACTTGGATTTTTCTCTGAAATGCCTGGAAAGGACTATAAGAAGTTGCTCGACAAGCTGATTGCCGGGAAGTACTCCATAGATGCTCGTATGCTTTTGAGGTGCACGGTCATGAGAAAGGGGAGACGTGCCTTTAGCAAACGTGCGCTGAATGAAATAACCATTGCTCGTGATGCTCTCGCACGCATGATTTCTCTGAAGGCCAAGATTGATGACTTGGCTCTTACCACGTACGTAGCTGATGGTTTGATCGTTTCTAGTCCTACGGGATCTACTGGGTACTCACTTTCTTCTGGTGGACCCATAGTTCATCCTGAGATTGACTCGATGATTCTTACTCCTATTTCACCTCATTCTTTTACACAGAAGCCGATTATTATTCCTCCTCAGTCACGCTTGGCGGTTCAGATCTCAACTAGCCAAGATAGGGTTTATTTGACTATGGATGGCCAGAATGGTTTCCATTTGAAGGATAATGATATCTTGAAGATCAAGAAATCCTCTAAACGATTGAAACTGATTCGAATTTCCAAGACTTCTTATTACAAAACCATCCGTAAGAAGCTCCACTGGGGTTCTGATCTGGCTGGTCGATAGCCCCTGCTGATAATGTTTTGTGTTATTCTGCTCCTGAACTTAATTTTCCCTTTATGAAAACTCATGGACTTGGCGTCAAAATCTTTGGAATACTGGCTTTGGTCGCTTTGCTGCTTTCGGCAATGGCACCAGCTTTATACGTGATTGTTCCTGATTTGTTCCCACCTCAGGTTTCTCAAGAACTTCCGAATGAGCCAATTGAGTAATTCCAGTACAGGTTCTATCTACCTTGGTATCGACCCTGGTATAGCGACTACTGGGTATGCCTTTCTTGCCGGTGATCGTGATGCTCCAGTGCTGATAGATTTTGGTGTTATTACTACTGCTCCTGATCTTGACCTTCCCGAGCGCTTGTCTATTCTTCATCAGGATTTACAGTCTCTTATACAGCAGTATTGTCCCGGCTATGCTTTTGTAGAAGAGGTGTACTTTGGGAGTAATGTCACTTCAGCTATAGCAGTTCTTCAGGCACGTGGTGTTGTTATGAGACTCTTGTTTGACCAGGGTCTTGATATTGCTTCTTTTCATCCTTCGTCCATAAAGCAGCAGGTAACTGGTCACGGACAAGCTGATAAGTTACAAATGATGACTATGGTTCAGCGCATCTTTGCATTGCAGACCCTTCCTACTCCTGATGATGCAGCAGATGCTATTGCCATCGCCTATACGGGCTTGCTTCTTCAGTCAGGAACCGGTGCAGTCGGTTGATTTCTAACGGCTTTTCCCTTAGGCTTTATCACGTTAAGATTGATGTTTAAGCACTCGCCTGTGAACTCGTTATTGACTTTCATTGCCCTCAACACTGCCGTTGTCTACTTGGTAGACCAACTTCTTGATGGGTTCTTGATACAAGAAGGTGCTCTTGCCTACGTTCTCGTCGGGGTTATCTTTGGGGTGTTGAATCTCTTTCTTAAGCCCATCTTGAAGGTTTTATCACTCCCTTTCATCTTCTTGACTGCTGGACTGTTTGTGTTGGTAGTTAATGCGGTGATCTTATATACTACAGAGTACTTAGTGGGAGTCTTAGAGATCTCACGAGTCAGCTTGACCATAGATGGTACGGGAACGTATATTGCTGCTGTTCTCACTATGGGAATTCTGAATTATGTCTTTCAAAAATTGCTTCGCTAACTCCTGATTATGGACTCTACATTGCTCATGCTTCACGCTGGAATTGGAATTGTGTTTATCTTGTCTGTTTTGGTTCAAGATAAAGGAACCGGTATGGGTTCTGCCATTGGTGGGGTTGCTGGTACTTTTCATGCCTCTCAACGGGGAGCTGCAAAGGTGCTTCATTACGTATCTGTCACTTTGGGAACCCTCTTTCTTTTGACCGCATTGTTATATGCTGTGGTTCCACAGTCTGCATTGCCACCTGCTGCTCCTAGTCCTGCTGTTAGCGATACATCTGGTATTAACCCAGAGAGTATTTCTGTTGAAACAAGCGATGGTACAGAGCCGCTTATTGAAACAGTCCCTGCAGAGTAATCTGCCTTCTAAGCCGCCTCTTTTATGTGGAGAACCTTCCCCTTTCTGGAACGATTGATCTTGGTGCTTCTCGCCCTGATAGTACTGTCATCTTCGTGGTACCTGTATGGACGTTACGTCCGTGATCATTCTCAGCTTATTCCTACTGTTGGTGGTATCTATACCGAGGGTGTTATTGGACGTCCTCAGTTTTTGAATCCTGTTTTGTTAACTGGTAATCCTGTTGATGAAGATATCAGTCGTTTGATTTTTAGCGGATTGAGTAAGTTCAACCCTCATACTGGCGATATAGAGGATGATCTGGCCACCAGTGAAATTTCTAAAGATAACCTCACCTATACCTTTACGCTTGTTCCTGATGCTTATTGGCACGATGGAACGCCCGTGACTGCTGATGATGTGATGTATACCTATCAGGATGTAATTCAAAATGAAAATTTTCCAGGAGCCTCTCTTCGTGCCCTTGTAGATGATGTTGATATTCGAAAGGTCGATGAGCGTACGGTTACTTTCCGATTGAAAGAGCCCTATTCGTTCTTCTTGGCAAACGTGACCGTGGGATTGCTTCCTAAGCATATCCTGGAGTTTGTACCCGTGGATAACATGAAGCTCACGGATTTTAATCAAAATCCTATCGGCACTGGACCATATCGTTTCTCTTCATGGTCCACGGCTCAAGATACTCACGAAGTGACACTTTCTCGAAACGAGAACTATTATGCTACTCTTCCAAAGATCCAGACTTTTATCTTTAGATCATTTTTGGATCGTGAGAGCCTTTTGCTTTCAGAAAATACACTGCGCGGGTTTCGATACTTTGGTGAAGGTGCTCCTGGAGATTATTTTGGGGTCTCGAACCGTTATCGTTTTTACGAATATTCTTTGCCTCAATACAGTGCTGTGTTCCAGAATACTGAGTCTGAGATTCTTTCGAATAAGAAGGTTCGTTTTGCTCTTTTGTTAGCAACCGACAAAGAAGCTATACGCGACGCTGTTTCACCTGCTGTTGTGGTAGATACACCAGTTCTAGAGTCAAAAGATGATTTAGATATTGAGTACTCTTTGGAGCGGTCGATGGGTGCATTTTTTGATACGGAGTGGAACATTCCTTCGAAGGCTAAAAAAGCTGAAGAGGAAGCTGCGGAAGAAGATGATTCATCAGGTGGTCCAGAACTCGATAAGCTTCTGACTGCACCCTATAAGTATGAGCTGAAAGCTGCTGAAGACACTTGGATGACTGTTTCTTTAGATGGCGGATCTAAAACCTCCTTTTTGTTTAGTACCGGTCAAGAGCGTAACTATACGGTTCAGAACAGTCTGACATTTTCTACTATAGGAAATGCTGCCGGTCTCACGGGTACTGTAAATGGTGTTCGCCTGAAGAGCTTTGGAAAGTCCGGTGTTGTTGTGCGTGGTCTGACTCTCAGTCCTGATAATCTTGATCAGTATGTAGATGAATCTTCTGTACCTGCTGTTCCAGTTGATGCTGAGACTGAAGTTGTTGATGATGCTGACGTAGACCCTGTTGTTGATGAGGAGACTGATACAGAAACGGAAGCTGAAGCTGAAACAGAAGAAGAGAGTGCTGAAGAAAGTCCTATCCCTGAGGAAGTGAAGCCTTCAGATGAGCTGGATAAGGTGAGGATTAATGATGAAGGGAAGCGTTTGATTATCCGCTTGGTTACTGCTCAAGAGCAGCCTGAGTTCCTAAAAGTTGCTGAAATGCTCCAGGAACAATGGTTAGA
>CAYGRJ010000033.1:0-8416 GCA_964352285.1 uncultured Candidatus Peribacteria bacterium | reverse complement strand
AGTATGATTTTTCCATCATGAAGATTTATGAATGGCTGGATGAAAACGCGCCTGCTGATGCCACCGTCGCGAATTCTTTGAACCCTTTGTATTACCCCTTGTATGGGGAAAAGTTATCGAGAAAGGTTCGGTACGTGAATATTAACTCTTGCACAGATTGTGATTATTATGGATACCATCAGCGAGGTATGACGGTTCGAGATCAGGCTGATTACGGAGCTTGGAAGAAGAACCTCGAGCTCTTTGGAGCAGATTATATTGTTTTGGGTTACTCGATTAAGAATGGATTAGAAGGTGTGAGGCCGTATGAGTTGGAATGGGTAGAAGAACATGTCGATGATTTCGAGGAATTATTTCGAGATGGTGAGGTGGCGGTTTATAAGTTGAGGGATGAGGGAGATAATAGGGACAATAGCGAGTGAAGGGTCCCTTCGGGAGATGATGGTGTGAGTGGTGAGGAGGGTTAGTGGTTTGAATAATGGGTTTTGAATTTTGAATTAAGGATTTTACTATGACTGGAATCTATTTATTACTAGCGCTGGTGGCGAATGCTGTGGCGAATATTCTCATGAAGTTGGGAGCTCCGCAGTTTGCAGATGGTTTGAAGAAGTTGAATACAGACCCGATGGTGTTTTTTGGGAATTGGCATTTTTTTGTAGGCTTGATCTGCTTTGGGACGGCTTTGTTGTTTTATAATTTGGTGCTTTCTAAGATGCAGTTGAGTGTGGCCTATCCTATTATGACGACGATGGGCTTTGTGATTGTGGTCAGTTATTCGATTTATGCTCTGGATGAGACGCTTCTTTGGTGGCAATGGTTGGGCTTGGGAATGGTGTTGGTGGGGGTGGTTCTTCTTAGTCAGTAGTTTGTAGTTAGTAGTCTTTAGTCTGTAGTCGGTAGTGATGAGGAAAGAGATGAAATGGTTTGTTGGAGCGTTAATCGTGTTTGTGCTGATTCGATTACTACCTTTTTTGTGGTCTTGGATGCCTTTTGGATTTGATGCGGGTATTTATCGTTATGGGTTTCATTTGGCACAGTCTGGAATGCCTGGCTTCGAGAGTGGCATGGGGGTTTTATTAGGCGTGTTAGGAATGTTGGGTGCGTCCCTCCTTCCCCATTCGGCGGGCTCAGGGTTCGGTGGGCAAGTAGGCTCGTTAGGATTGGACCTGATGATGATCCTTGGATATGGGCTGACGAATCTGATACTGGTGGGAGGGATGGCTTGGTTTTTGCGTCGGAAGTGGGGGATAAAGGCTGCGGTGATAGGAGTTCTTTTCTTGAGTTTTTCTGCGTTGCAGTGGCAGGCTTATATCTTGATGTATTGGAAGCAACTATTGGGATTGGGGGTGGTGATGATTCTTTTTGCTCTTGAGAGGAATTGGGTGAAGGGATTGTTATGGGTGTTGATTTGTTTGGTGTCTCCTTTGGAGGGGATGTTTGTGGGGGTGGCTGGGGTGGTTTGTATGATGAGAACTCTTGGTTGGGGAACAAAGGGATTCCTCAAGCAAGTTCCATTCTACGCCAAGGCTACGAACGACAGGCGGGATGACAAAAACGGGAGGTTTTTGTTGGTCGTATTGGTTTTATTAGTCGGATTATTTGGATATCTGTTTTCTGAGTATTGGATCAGTGCTTGGCAGCTTTTTTGGATGGCCTTGTGGAACCCAGAGCTTTTGGAAGCTTCGGTACGAACGGGATCCTTTATCAGTCTGAAGAGCTTTGGTTTGTGGTCGGCAATGGTCTTGATCTTGGGGAGTGTGGGGCTATACAGAAATATTCGAAAGGAGGGACTTCAGCTCTGGAATGTATATCCAATGGTGTTAGTTCTTTGGATAGTTTTGGGAATGTTCTTTTATCAGCGGGTTTTTATTTCTCTAGACCTGATGATGATTGTATTTGCAGCTAGCTATGCTGCTGAGCTGCTCGAGGAGCCTCTCATGGGTTTTGAATGGGGGATCATGAGTCTTATGTCTCTTGTTGTACTGATTCCCTTCTCAGTGCTGCTGAGCTCTTTTCAGCCCATGATTTCTGGAGAAGAATTGCAGTCGATTCAAAATTACTGTGGAAGTCTCGAAGAAGGAGTCGTGGTGGTGGCGACGGATAGTCGATATGGATCGTTTTTGAGAGGTTGGTGCCCACAGCAGTTGACGGTTGCGCCTTTGCTCTTTGAGCATGATATTTGGGATGCAGAGGAGTGGGAGCTCTTTTGGAAGGTTCCTGATGTGGTTGTGGAAAGTTTGGTAGAGGTATATGGAGATGATCTTTCTTTTTTTCAGTCCAAAAATCAGCCTCAGCTGGTCTTTGGAGAGAGGTTTGATGAGCTTGGTGGGGGATGGTGGAGGCTATAGTATGGTTTCAGCGATAACCGAGTAGCGGAATTTGATTTTTCCGTTTTGGGAATCAGGTGGTTCTTCAAAGAAGACGGCTCGAATCCCATCATATCCAACTCGAGCAACCATGTCCCCGTCTTCTCTAGAAGGTTCATATAAAGCTATTTGTTGTACATCATCTATACCCCTTGAAGCATCTATACCCCTTCTAAAAACTTTTGTAATCAGAGTATTCATCAATAAAAGAGTCCATTTAACTTTATCAATCATCTGCAACTTTCGCTCATTATAATCATCTAGAGTTTCATGAAGTTGTTCCTCCAGTGATTCTCCTCTGTAAAATTTGTTTATTAGTCTTATAAATTCAGTACCCTCTACAATCGCAACTTTCCAACCAACGATTTTACCCTGTTCCTCAGAAACCTGAGTTTTGTAGTTCCATCGAGTCAGTGACGGGGAAATATAGGTGTCACTTTGTTCATGTTGCTTTTTTCTATTCAAAGCTTGAATTAATCTTGAAAATCCTATGCCTTCTTGGCCTTCTTCAAAAATTGGAACCAGTTGAAGAACAGGTTTGTGCATTTGTTTGATTTCTTCAGCTAAGTTTGGGTGATTTCTCAGGTGAATATATAGTGCTGACATACAGCTATCGAGATTTGGGATGTTAGCATCGAATCCAGGTCGATGGTATTCATAGTGTTCCATCATTCTTAAGGCTTCTGGATATCCCTCTCTGATGATTTGGTAGACCTCAGGGTGTAAGAGAACCATGGCTTCTCTTCCCCTTCCTCCTCTTATATATGCAGCTTCTAATGCTTCCCGTTTTATGACATCTTCGGGGCTTGTTTCATAGTCTCTTTTAAGAGATTCTATCTTTTCGTCTATACTATCTGAAAGCATGAGTAGTGTGATTAAATATTTAGATCTCGAGAAGCGTGTTGGATGTCTTTCGTGAACTTGAGGTCATCCGGATGAACAGCTGGTGCACGGATACTGTCAGTGATTTCGAAGGGGAGGGAATAGTTCTCGTCGTAGTGAACAGCGTTGAGGGCTTTTAAGGTGAGAGGCCCTACAATTCCTGCTCCTGCAGAGTGCTTTGTTTCGATGATTCCTTGTTCAACTTGAAAGGCGATCACGGCTTCTTTGGTTCGGTTTCCGAAGTAGTCGGTGATGTACTCACCATCGTAGAATCCTGCTTTTACCAGCAGTTCTTGAACTTGTTTTACTTGAGGATCAACGACTCCATAGGCAAGCTTCCGTTCGAAGGGGATCACGATAGAGCTCAGTTTGTTTTTGAGGTCTTGGTATTCATCTTTTTCTTCGAGTGCAGAGGCGAAGACGATATCGTTTTGTGGTTCTTCTTCAGCTGCCGTATGGCTTTCGATCCATTCCTTTCTGAGCAGTTCGAGAGCTTCTGAATCGTTATCGATGACCACTTCTGCTTCCTCGACTACTGGAGCATGCTTGGCCAGTTCATTGGCATTGGCAATGGCGTCAGCTTTCATTTCGCTCGACTCGAGAGCTGCAATGATCTCGAAGTCGGTATCGTTGATGAGGTTGGGGTTTTCTTGGAGGCCCTTAAAAGCTTGCAGCGTTCCTGGACCTAGGTATCCAGCGGCTGGGTGATCTGCTGATGTGATCACTTGGTGTTCTATCTGAAACTTCACCAGGGCTTCTTTGGTTTGTGGTCCGAAGATAGCTGTAGATGGTCCTTCTAGGTATCCCAACTTGATGAGGAGTTCTTGAAGGTCACGTACATCTCCGCTGGTTTGTCCTTCTTCTAATCCTTCTGGTGGAAGGTCTTGTTGAACATTTTTTGTGAGTTTTTCTAGAGTGTTTCTGGTTTGTGGTCCGACTTGTCCAGCAACTTTATCATCAGTAGAGCTGATGATGCCGTGCCTCATTTGAAAAGCTATTCGGTGTTTGAGATTGTTCGAATCGTAGCCGAGTTTCTTGAAGAGTTCGTGGTAGTGATTGGCAAAGTTTGTTGATCCGTAGGATTTAGCAACGTGTTCTTGGGTTTTTTTAACCAGGTTTTGCGAGAAGTTTCCCTTCGGGAGGTTCACGAACTGTGCAATCTTGCTGTGTCCAGGTGGATACACCGTACAGTTAAGGGTTTTTTTACCCCATCGCAGAGCGTCTGCGAGCGCTGATGTTCCTCGTCCAGCCCAGATATCTAAACGGTCGTGATGGTAGGTTCCGAAGTTACTGTAGCTGTCTCCTGCTTTCACAATGGCTCCTCCACGATCTTCTACGGTTCCAGAAAAGCTGTCACCACAGTCTATTTGTGTGCCAAAGGCGTAGGTAGATGGTGCTGCAATCATGCCTTCGAAGACCTGCTTACCGCTGGCACCATTGGTTCCGTTTCCGTTGAGGACTTTGTCCCAGTGGTAGCTCCCGGTTACGTAAAAGTCTTGTTGAGGGAGTGGTGAATAGTAGGCCGTGATCACAAAGGTTTTCTGATAAGGAGCTGCCTGTGCATACCCACGAGGGATAGACATGAGTCCTTGGCTGGCCAAGATGCTGGCACAGATCACGAGTGAAGAGAGTTTTTGTTTTGACATGATTTTTTGTTTTTATTTCATACTATTATAACTCTTTGTTCTGCTTGTAGCATTCACTAGCTCTTGAGTGTTTTGCACATGTTGTATTTTGTTATCTTTCTCTCTAATCATTGACAAAATTAGTATTTGCATTAAAATGCACGCAGTCTTGAAGCTTAGTGCCTTGAAATACAGGCCGAAAGGAAATGGAATGCGAACACAGGTGATGGATAAGGACGCTGTCCTTCAGGAAATTGAGCGGCGAAAAATGAAACCTCTCCGCTCCTTGGAGCAGAGGCCTGGAGACTTCGAAACGCTCGTGAAGCGTTATGACTCAATGCCCAATGCTCGGGCAAATCGGCGGGCTGTGATCCTGCGTAACGCGTGTTACCAGATTATGGTTCATGAAGGGATTTACTACGGCGTAGTCAATCCCTGATCAAGACTTGAGCGCGGCCCTTCGGGGCCGCGCTCATCAACATATCGAGTGCTGTGGACCTGTGTTATTCTGTTGGCTGATTGTAATCGTTTTTGTGAAGTTTTCTCGTCGCACAGTGCTCTTGATGATTGTGGTAGGCTTGGTTTTTTTCTTTCGAGAGCCAGCTTTCTTCTTGAGTCCACGACTCTGGGCGGAGGAAGGATCTCTGTACCTAAACTATGCCTATTCTCACTCTTGGTGGGATGCTTTCGTTGCTCCTCAGTTAGGCTATTACTCCTTTTTTGGAAACCTCTGGGCTCTTCTCGCTTCACGACTGATTCCTTTTTCGGGTGTGGCGTATTTTTACCTCTTTGGGGCTCTGGCTGTTCAGATGATCCCTCTGGTTATTATTTGGACTTCTCGAGCTGAGATTTGGAAGGGTGAATGCCACAAGGTTCTGGGAATTGCGATGGTTCTGTTCACGCTTTTGAATGGAGAATTGTGGCTCACCACCACAGGCAGTCAGTTTACTTTTTCTCTTATTGCCTTTTTGATCTTGCTGGAACCTCTCAATCAGATGGGTGCTTTTCGGAGATGGAGTTCGCGGGTTCTTCTTTTGATTTCATCTTGTACGGGAGTTCTGTCGCTTTTTTTATTGCCGATTTATTCAGTTTCCTTGCTTTGGGAACGATCTCGAGAGCGATTTATTCAGCTGGCTGTGTTGTTGGTGGGGGGAGTTGTTCAACTTATGGCATTTTTGATGAGCTATTCGGAGGTTGGTTTTGTGTCTCGGAGGTTTTCTGAAGTTTCGGCACTGCTACTGTCTCCTGTGATATTTGTCAGGACTTTATTGTTGCCGTTTTTTGGTCCAGAAACTAGTCAGTGGTTTTTGGAAGTTTATGTGCAGCCAACGCTTTCTTTATGGCCCTTTTCTTTGCTCTGGATGATGCTGATGGCAGCCGTGTTGGCTTTCTTTGTTGCAGAATTGTCTCATCGTGAGCGAGTTGTGTATGTGGGGAGTTATTTGAGCCTTGTGCTGTTTTCTACGGTGGCTGCGTTGGGTTCCCCTGGTGATTTTTTGAATGAAGTGGTCATGGGTCAGCGTTATTTTTATGTCCCTTCTCTTATCATGATGATTTTGGTGTTTAGGGCTTTTCAAGTGGCCTTCCAAAAAAAGGACCGATGGATTTCGGCCCTTTTAGGGTTTTTTCTTGTTCTGGGTTTAAGCCAGGGTGTATGGCACTTTCGAAGCTCTTTGTTTGTTCCACATGTTTGGAACTCGTGGTCCTCTGAGCTTCAGCAGTCATCTCTTATTCAGGCCGATCAGGTTGAGATTTGGCCAGAGGGTTGGTATGTGGATGTTCCTAAACCCTTACAATAACTGGCATAATAATTGGATTTCGCTTCACGTTGTTCATGATCACTTTTCCAACTGCACGCTTGATTTGAAGCTTGGTGTCTTCTGAAGAGGCTTTTTCTGAGTGCTTGTGTTCGTAAGCCTTTTTAGCTGCTTCAACACAACGGTTGTAGACTTCAGGTGAGTCCTGGAGGTACATGAATCCTCTGGAGTCGATACCAGGGTTAGCAATGAGCTTCCCGGTGTCTTGATTGACTCTGAAGACGATGATGACGATTCCGTTTTCCGACATGACTTGTCGATCGAGAACGACCTTCGAAGAGTGTTCTTCACCTTCTCGAGATCCATCTACAAAGATGTTATTGGAAGGGATCTTGCTTTTGCTGCGTCGCATGGTTTCTCCATCGGATTCGATGATGTCTCCATTTTCAGCAAGGATACAGTTGTTGTCGGGCATTCCGATTTCTACAGCGAGGTCTTTATGAGCGCTTCTCATCATGTATTCACCATGCACGGGTATCAAGAATTTTGGATTGAGCATCTTGATCATCAGCTTGAGCTCTTCTTGATGCGCATGACCAGAGGTATGCACGTCCATATGCTTGTTGGTGATGACCTTTACTCCATGCCGGAGGAGGTGATTGACCATGGTGACCACTGACTTTTCGTTTCCGATAATCGGATTGGAAGAGAGAACGATAGTGTCTCCAGGGTGGAGCTTGATGTCTCGGTGTTCTCCGAGAGCCACACGGTTCAGAGCTGAAAGCCCTTCCCCTTGAGATCCTGTACATAAGATAATCGTTTTGTGAGCAGGCGTAGACTTCCTGGCCATCCGCAAGTCTTGAAGGGTTCCTTTCGGAGGGTTAATAAAGCCGAGTTTGGTTCCGATTTCTACGTTGTTCATCATGCTTCGCCCAGAAATGAAGACTTTTTTTCCATTTTTGTGCGCGAGATTTAGGATTTGGTTGATTCTTCCCATGAGTGAAGAGAAGGAAGCAATAATAATTCTTCCTTTGGCTTTTTCTATGATGTGTTCCAAGCTTTCGGCTACTTTTTTTTCTGACATGGTGAATCCAGGCTTGGTGGCATTGGTTGATTCTCCCATAAAGGCGAGAACTCCTTCTCCACCAAGTGAAGCGAGCTTTTGGAAATCAGCACATTCCCCAGTGGCTGAGGTGAAGTCAAACTTCCAATCTCCACTGTGGACGATGTTTCCAACCGGAGTTCGCACTACAATCCCATTGGAATCGGGGATTGAATGGGTTTGAAGGAAGTATTCCACTTCAAAACATCCGATCTTAAAGGGTTTGTGGATGTCGACGACGTGCAGTTTTGTCTTGTTTTGAATGTTGTATTCAGAAATGTGCTTCTCAATCATTCCGATAGTCAGAGGGGATCCGTAGACTGGTGGAAAGCCAAGTTTTGGTAAGATGTGTCGAAGTCCACCAATATGGTCGAGATGACCATGGGTGATGAGCATGGCTTTCACCTTGTGCTTATTTTTCTCGAGGTAGGTTGTATCTGGGATTACGTAATCAATTCCGAGCATTCCTGGTTCTGGGAATTGGAGTCCGCAATCGATGGTAACGATTTGATTGTCGTATTCGATGGCGTTCATATTTTTTCCAACTTCATCCAGACCAGCAATAGGCATGATTTTAAGCAGCTTGTTGGTTTTGAATCGGTGGCCTTTGTGTGATTCACGTGCCTCTGGTGCTGATCCTGATTTGCGATGAGGGCGGTTTTGAGAACGCTGCCCTTTGTGATG
>CAYGRJ010000032.1:0-8545 GCA_964352285.1 uncultured Candidatus Peribacteria bacterium | reverse complement strand
AGTCGTGTACTCTATCAGGCGCATTCCTTTACGCATTTGGAGCAGATCTTTCTCAACTATCGCACCACGAACCGTTACGTGGTAAACTTTCTTCTTTCCAAACTTTGGGTGGCCCATTTTATTGGCAAAGTTTCCATCATTGGTAAAGAGCAGGAGTCCTTCAGAGTCTCTATCAAGCCGTCCAATTGATTTAAGATGTTGCAGGTGATCCGGGAGCAACTCGTAGACAGTACGTGCAGCATGTTCATCAGCTTTGGTACAGGTGTATCCTTTTGGCTTATTCATAATCACCAGCATGGTTTCTTGTGAAGGCTTGATAACGGGACCACCTTTTATACGCACTTCATCAACAGCTGGATCAATCTGCGTTCCCATTTCTTTGCAGGGAATATTATTGACCATGATCTTTCCAGAAGAGATCAGCTCATCAGCTGCTCGACGGGAGCAGTACCCAGAACTCGCAATATACTTATTGATTCGAATGGTTTTTGAAGCTTCTGACATGCTATTGAAAGATAAGAGAATTCTGAGCGGCTTGTTCTATGGTTAACTGTCCTGGTGCGGTAGAGCTTCCAAAGCTGACAAAATCAAAAGCGTTACCGAGCTTGTAGCCCAGGGTTCTGGTGATCATTCCCATCTCTCCCATACCGATGACCACATGAGGAACATGCTGATCTTGAAGTTCGGTAGACAGTTCCAGAAGGCTTTCATTATCAGCCAGCTTGGTAACCATGGTGGCAATTTTAATCACATCAGCTCCTGTATTGATCATATCTTGAACCAGCGCTCGAAGATCATCTCCAGAAGCTGTTTTTTTGAAATCATGAGAAGAAACGATCAGCTTACAGCTTTTAGGAAGCTGCTTCTTGAGGGATTCAATGGTTTCATGTCCATGATGAAAGCCCATATCAACGTAATCTGCACCAGCTTTTGCAGCTGCTAGCAGCAGTTCAATCTTCTCCTCAACAGTCCCCTTCCAGTTTCCTTTCTCGATTTTATCCTTACAGGCAATCAAGATCTTCCCTTTCCAGGCCTGTCGTAGCTGTGCAACACCTGCAGATATCCGTTCAGTGTTTAGGAGGGTCGTTTTCCAATCATTAATCCAGACCTCTATTGCCTGAACTTCCGTGGGAAATTTCTCCACTTTTTTGAGGATATGGTCTGCAGTGACCAGTCGGAATGGGACAGTTATTAGCGTCATAGAGGGGTTTAGCCGTCATATTATCTCAAAAACCACAGATTAAGCCAGCGGAATGCGGATTTTCCGTTGATTTTCTTTGTCGATTCGATAAACTCTGTCTTGCTGTTTCAGCAAATGTGGCGCCATCGTCTAGGGGTTAGGACGCTGGATTTTCATTCCGGAAACAGGGGTTCGAGTCCCCTTGGCGCTACCATTAACTTGCGAGTTGAACGATCTGAAGCGAAAATGACAAAGTCACGAAGCGGAAGACGAAGAAGCCGAAAAAGTCGGAGATCTTTTTGGTTTTCTTCGAGTGAAACCCTAGTGGGTCTTCGCTCCCCCTCCAGAACCAGCTTCCTTCTACGCTCTTCAAGCTACGAATGGCAGGCCAGTTAATCATATCTTTGTTTTAACATGTTTTTATCCTCTTGCAAGAGATGAGCTTTCCTGTTCATCTCACAATATGTTATACCCATAGGGGGTATAAATATTATCAAGTTTTCTGATGACATTAACAGAAACACTCAAGCAGTTCGTTACCTTTATCTCTCTCTTCATTGGTACGGGATTCATAGCAGGATCTCTTGTTCACTTTGGAGAAGGTATTACTGTTTGGGATAGTTCAGTTCTTATTCTAGGAATCATTCTTTTTGTAGGAGCTTCATTCGTTAACGAATACGGAAAACACCACAAGCGATCAACTCCATATACATTTGCGCTCTTTATCGTTCAGTCATTACTGCTCGCCATTGGTATCGGTATGGCAAGTGGAGGAACTCAACACTTCATCGATACTCCAGCGTATTCATCACTTCTTATTCCTCTAGGCCTCTCACTCGGAGTTTTGGCATATTTTTGGAGAGAAGAAATCCAGATGCCAATACATAAATGGGTCAGTACTCTTGTCGTTATAGGGGCGTCAGCAACGCTGCTCTTCTACGGGCTTATTAGCATCAATAATCTCATTCCCGATAGCCTTCGAGTCGGACACGGTTCACACGGTGCTCATGAATCAAATACTCAACAGGCAGAGATTGAAGGATCACACATAATAGAACCACACTTTAATGAGGACCATGAAGAAGATGGTCACGGACACTAACTACTACCCATGATTGAACCGTACAAAAAGAAAGCACTCACCCGCCTCAAGAAGGCTCGTGGTCAAATCGACGGCATTATTAAGATGATTGACGAAGATAAGTACTGTCCAGATATCATTACTCAACTGCTAGCCCTTCAAGGTGCCTTAAAAGGGACGGCGCCACTAGTGCTTGAGAGTCACTTCAATACCTGCGCTTCCAGTCATCTCAACAGCAAAGACCCGAAGAAGAAAGAAAAATTCATCCGCGAGATCATCAGAAGTTTCGAGCTTTCCAGTCGATAACCCTACTCAATGTCATACTTTTCACGACAATACGCCTGGACGAGAATCTTACTGTGGGCAATAGCTCTCTTCTTTGGTGCAGAATTCTTCCTGCATTTTTTTGGTATGCAGTTTCTGGAGCACGATAAGATCTTTCTCTTCACTCATGATAGGTACATAGCTGCTTTTGCGATGACCATGTCAGGGCTTTCACTCATTGTGAGTACGAATATTGAGAAGTACCGCTACATCTTCCTCTTCACCATGCTAATGATGGGTGTGGGGTTCGGAGTCGCGAGCCTGGTCTCTTATGAAGGAGGATACAATACTCTTTTCCCTGTCGTTAATCTCGACCAATCCTTGGGAGGCCTGGGAGTTCTCTTTTTGGCCTGGTACTTCGTTTCACTCTCATGTTGGTACTTCAAAAAATAGTTTTTCATTACTTTCCTATGCAACTCCCCACTTGGTTTATCGATATGCACCTGTTCTTCGACTATGGAGCATTAATTCTCTTGGCACTCTATCTGCTGGTGAAATATAAACTCATAAAACTTGATAAGTACCTTTCTGCCATCAGAACACTGCTGCTGATCTTCGCAGCTATAGCTCTAACGACCATGGCTATGACCTGGGATAACCATCTGGGGCATCATGGCTTTGGAGAAATGGCTTTAGAGATGCACGGAAAAGATGCAGGAACCATGGGAACAAATATGGATGGAATGATGGGAATGGAAGGGATGCCTTGCCATCAAATGCCAAATGGAGCGATGATGGGAGATTGTGATGGTGATAAAGACTCGGAAAAAGGAACATACTCGCAAGACACCACCGGCCTTCCAGAAGTGATTCCAACAGAAATGGTAGAACTTGCAGACGGAGACACTTACGACATTACTATTGAAGCTGTTTCAAAGGAGATTAATGGCAAGCAGGTCAGAATGCTTGCCTACAATCGTCAGATACCAGGGCCGACACTCAAAGTTGCTCAAGGAGCAGAAGTGACCGTAATGTTGACGAATGAAGCTGAAGTTGATGCCATGTTTCACTCACATGGTCTCAGGCTTATCAATCGATACGATGGAACGGCCTTGGTACAACAACCAATAGCAAAAGGTGAAACATACGAATACAGACTCACCTTCCCAGATGCTGGAGCCTACTGGTATCACCCTCACCTCCGTGAAGAGTACACTCAAGAATCAGGGCTTTATGGAAACTACCTCGTCGTTCCAGAGGACGAAGAGTATTGGTCGTCTGTTGATCGGGAAGAATTACTGGTGCTCGATGACCTGCTCTTAGGTGGAGATGGAGACCTGGTTTCATTTTCAAAAGAACACGGTACACACGCACTCATGGGAAGGTTCGGTAATCAGATGTTAACAAACGGACAGACAGATTTTGAATTTCTAGCTCAGAAAGATGAAGTCATCAGGTTTTTTGTCACCAATGTGGCGAATACTCGGACATTTAATCTCAGTTTCCCGGGGGCAAAGATGAAGAGAGTTGGTGGAGATGCGAGCAAGTACGAGCGTGAAGAATTCAAAGAGAATGTCATTCTCTCTCCTTCTGAGAGAGTGGTAGTAGAAATTGCTTACAACGAAAGTGGAGCATTTGAGATTGTCAGTTCCACGCCTGCCAGTCATCAGGTGCTCGGAAAGGTCATCGTCAAAGACCTGAGCTCTTCATCATATCAAGAAGTCTTTGCTGATCTCAGAACAAACGAAGATGTGATTTCAGATATCGATCCGTTTAGAAAGCACTTCGAGAGAGAACCAGACAAGAAGATACGACTCGATATCGATATGAAAGGCATGATGAACATGGATCACGATATGGAAGAAGAAAGCCATGAAGAAGAAGGAGATCATGAAGAAGAGGAAGAGCACACCCTTCCTGAAGAAGTCGTCGGCATAGAATGGGAAGACGATATGGCCATGATGAATAATATGTCGACCTCTGAGAATGTGACCTGGAGAATTGTGGATGAAGAAACAAAGAAAGAAAATATGGATATCAACTGGAACTTCTCAAAGGGAGACGTGGTAAAGATCCGGATCTTTAATGATCCTGGTACCGAACACCCTATGCAGCACCCCTTTCATCTCCATGGACAGCGATTCTTGGTTGTCGATAGAGATGGTGTCCGAAACAACAATATGGTTTGGAAAGATACAACCCTTGTCCGTACAGGAGAAATAGTAGATATTCTTGTAGACATGTCGAACCCTGGTCAGTGGATGGGGCACTGTCATATAGCAGAACACTTAGAAAGCGGCATGATGATGTCCTTCACCGTCGAAGACGCTGTAAAACCAAATGGGGCTTAATTTTTTTATTATTCTAACCACACTTTTTATGTGGGAATCAAAATCTCTATATATGATCGGACACCATATTCATATGGTCTTTATGCTCATGATCCTTGTTGGAATCCTCCTCTTCCTCAGATGGGCATGGATGCAAAAAGCTGAAGTCTTGATGAGCTGGTCAAAAAAACTTCTTGTTATTGGGGTCATTGGAGCTATCCTTACTGGATGTTTTGGCGGAGGAATGATGAGATACAAACATAAGGGTATGTGGGATAAAGATATGATGACAAAGAAGATGATGATGGATAAAGGGGGTATGATGGATAAAGGAGATATGATGATGGATATGGATGAAATGCCGAAGAACTAGTTTGTTTCCTATTTCCTTAATTTCAGCTATGAAAAATTTACAACCTTGTGCGCTCGGAAAGGCAATTGCCATCTATTTCGGATCCACCATGTTGATCATGAGTATAGCTGCTCTCAATGGATACTACCTGGGAGCATGGTCAGTAATGATAAATTTTCACTTCTTCGCGGGTCTAACAGCATTTGGAATCCTTATGGGGGTTCTAGAAGCTGCTCTCTGCGGATATGTCTCCGGATACGCCATTGCCTGGCTCTACAACAAATTTTCAAAAGCATAAACCTGTGAAATAAATCACAGGTAGAAATCTGTAAGAAATGCTAATCTCACCTTTTAAAATCTTAAATTCTCATATGCAAAAAACATTCATTGCAATACTGGTCGCTGGTTCACTTGTTCTCGGTGCATTTATTCTCTCCTTTGCAAATAAAGGCGATCAACCAGTCGTATCAGAAAACTCTGGGCATTCAGGGGTCTTCACTTCTCTGACTGAACTAACGCATGATTGGGGGGATATTAATATTTTAGGAGGTGTGGTGACGCATGACTTTACCCTGACCAATACAGAGTCGACTCCCCTGCTCTTAAGCGGAGCCGTTACCTCATGTATGTGCACCACAGCAGATTTCACCATCAGCGATGGTTCTTCATCTGGAGAGTTTGGTATGCATGGAGGACCAGATTGGACTCATACCGTTCAGCCTGGAGAATCCTTCGACATTGCTGTTACTTTTGATCCTATGGCTCATGGTCCAACAGCAACTGGTCCCATTAGTAGGACCGTTAACGTTATCGGGAAACCAGATCCAAGTTCAAAAGCTGTGGTCTATACCCGTATAGATGTCACCGGAGATGTTCTTTCTGAAGTCGATTACCAAGCCAAATATGCAGAATAAGACCTGGAAATTTCGGAGTGCAGCTCTTTTACTCGCTCTTACAGCTCCTCTAATCTTATCAGCCTGTACAGGTTTACAGGGGGAGAAGCTGAACCAAGAAGAACAAGAGAACTCATCAGTATTCGTCTTTGAGGAATCAGTGCATGAATTCGGAGTGCTGAAACAATCCAGTGGCATATCGAGTCATGAGTTCCCGTTCACCTACACCGGTGAAGAAGAAATTTCAGTGACCTCCACACCTGGAAGCTGCGCTTGTACCAAGGCAGAAATCAGTCAGAAAACATTTAAGAAGGGAGAAAGTGGAGTTTTAACCGTCCACTTCAATCCCAATTTACATTCGGAACCCTTGGGAAGGTTTTCGAAAACCGTTTCACTTTTCACCGATCCAAAACTCTCACCCATTCCAGAAGTGACCGTCTGGCAAGAAATTGATTTGGACTTGGGTGAAGAGTTCTTTGAACTCTCTGGAATGAAAACCACGACTGCAACTGATCACCATAATGAAGTTCCAGAAACGAATTCTGAGCACCAAGAAGACTCAGAAGACCATTCTGGTGATCACGGAACTGTTCAAGAAATAGCTCACGATGGAAAAATTGATCCTCTGAAGGAGGTCAAAGGCATCCGAAAATTCGAGATGATCGCTCAAGAAATGAATGCCCCTCTCGCAGAAGGAGTCGACTATTTCTATTGGACCTTCGGAGATACCGTTCCAGGACCATTCTTGAGAGCTCGTGTTGGGGAAACTCTTCAAGTAACCCTCAAAAACCCAGCTGAAAATCACATGTCCCATTCCATAGATCTTCATGCTGTAAATGGTCCTCATGGTGGAGCCACAGAAGTCTACCCTGGAGAATCCAAAAGCTTCACCTTTAAAGCGCTAACAGCAGGTGCCTTTGTTTATCACTGCGCTACACCATCAGTAGCAGAGCATATGGCCAATGGGATGTACGGCTTAATCGTCATTGAACCAGCAGATGGGTTTTCAGCTGTCGATAGAGAGTATTATGTGATGCAGGGTGAGATCTATTCAGTACTCGAACGGGGTCAAAAAGGATCAACACATCTCTCGGGTAAAAAACTCAATGATGAGCAGCCAGAATACATCGTCTTCAATGGAAGAACTGGTGCTCTAGTAGGAGACAGAGCTTTGAAAGCTGAGGTTGGTGAAAAAATAAGATTATTTGTAGGGAACGGTGGAGTGTCAAAGGTTTCTAGCTTTCATGTGATTGGTGAAATATTCGACACGGTTTACCCTGAAGGTGGTGCACCTGTTCATCATGATGTACAGACGACCATTATCCCGGCTGGAGGATCAACCATTGTTGAATTCACCGTCAATGTACCAGGCACTTACAAGCTAGTTGATCACGCTTTAGCTCGTTTAGAAAAAGGAGCTGTGGCAGAACTCGTGGTAACAGGTGAAAAAGACGACACTATTTATAAGCAACTCGACTAATACCGTCAGGTATGAAGAAAATCTCTTCCATCATCATTCTTGCTACCTATGCTCTCGCTTTGTATTGCTTGAGCTTCATGTCTGCCATGCCTTCCTCAGCTATGAGCAATATGATGGCAGATATGGGGAATGCTAGTGCAATGGAGATGAACATGACAATGGATATGACTTCTGACTCAGTTCGGTCATCAGATTCGCCTATGATTTGTGAGAACTGTTGGTCGTCACAAATGATTATGAGTGTGGATAGATCATCACCTTTCAGTTTGGTGATCGCAAAAATTCTCGTTATGTCAGCTTTCATTCTCTTAGTAACAGGGGGTCTTATGGCTAAGTTAAGACGGCTCATGGGTAGATCACCTCCCCCACTCTTGCTCTTTAAAGATCATTTTTTGAGGCAGAATCAAACTGTTGTCTTAAGAAACTAAAATACCAAACACCTTTCCATACTGATTTTTCAGTGCTTTCTTGGAAATCAGAAATCTTTTATACCCTTTTCCTCTTGTAGAGGCCTATTAATTTATACCTATCCTATGAAAACTGCCTTAACTGTTCTTTCACTTTTCCTCCTCCTTTTTATAACCGCCTGCTCTGGAGGAAATCAGCCACTTACCAAAGAAGAACAAGCTCAAAAGTACAACATCACTGTTGAAGAGATGGATGAAATGAGTGCTGCTGCTGCCAGAATGAATATGAGCTTAGAAGACCACATGAAGATGATGGAAGAATAAATTTTCATCCACTAATAATATTTTATGAAAACACATCTGAAAAGAATCATCATGAAGATAAAAATTGTGTTTCTTTTGAAACCTCAACTCATAAAAAGAATTGGGGCATCCTCAGTAATTTCCATTTTTCTAGTTCTTGGGACATGGGGAGTCTATGCCAATTTTGACGAGGATTCTGGAAAAGAACAAGCAAAGAAAAATAAAATATCCAAAAAGAAGAACGGAAATACCAAA
>CAYGRJ010000031.1:0-8628 GCA_964352285.1 uncultured Candidatus Peribacteria bacterium | reverse complement strand
AAATAAGGCCGACTGAGTTCTGCCTTGGTCCCATCATCAGACCAGGATATCCACTTCGGACTATCACGTAGACTCAACTCGTATTCGTCAGAGAGATACTCGATGACGATATCTTTATTGACCCGCTTTTGGAGATCTTTAAGTATTGGACTAAGCTCCTCTTTTCTGACGAGGGCTTTATCTTCTTCGAAAGTGACTTGGATTTTGTGCACCGGTCCATCTCCAGCACTTCTCCTGAGGACTTCAGCAGCAAGTCGACTCGGCTCTTGAGCTTGAAGCATTTTTCCATCTCGCTCAGGACGAATCACCCAACCTCCTCGAGTCTCTTTCCAAATAATTTCCGCATCTCGTGGACCGGATTCCTCACTGAGTAAGATGCTTTCGATACTGGTCTGCAACTGTTGATTATCAATCCAAAGGTCAAGACCTTGATGTTGAGTTTCTTTCTCTGCTGGGCTCAAGAGGCTTACCATCCAGTTCGAGCCATCAAAAAGCCGTTGAACCGTGCGGTCCAGATTGTAATGCAAGCCCAGTTCTTTTGCGGATAAACTCTGAAGCACAGTGTCACCATCCATAAAGTGAAAGTGGGCATTCGACATCCTCTTGTAGGAATCTTCGAGCTTTTCCCTCACCTCTTCTCTCCCAAGCCCTCCAACTGAGACTCCAGCTACGCTGTACCCATCTGGAAGAGGTCTCAAAACATCCCAAAGCCAAGCACTGCTCAGCAGTGCAGCACATAGAAAACTAATGACCGCTATTTGAGAAGAGAGTTTCACAGAAGAGTTGTTGAACGATCACTATTATAGCGTATTTTAAGCCCCTGTCTCGTATTTTTACTGTGCAGAGTTGTCATCTTATTCTTCCACAGCGTAAACTGGGTCTGATGATTGAAACCCTTGCTCAGTTCGTTCAGGAGAATATAAAGCTTAGTGTTTTCATTGGATCGGGTATTGTTTTCTACACTCTCGAATCTGCTTTCCCCTTCAAACAGCACCTTGAGTCCCGCTGGAGGCATATTGGACGAAACCTCTTGATTGCTCTCTTCAACCTGATTGGATACGGAATCCTTTTTGGGATTGCTGTGAACTGGGTCTTGAATACCACGGGGACGTACGAACTGGGATTGTTTCACCTGCTTTCTTTGTCTTACTGGCCTGAACTCATCCTCACGGTGATTATTCTTGATGCGGTTATCTATGTCTGGCATGTGCTCTTACATCGGGTTCCTTTTTTGTGGAGGTTTCACATTGTTCACCACGCAGATAGTCGCCTCGACTTTAGTTCTGGAACTCGATTCCACTTAGGAGAAATGATCTGCTCGATGGTTTTTCACCTGCCCTGGTACTTTTTACTTGGAGTAAGTATCGATGGTCTCCTAGCTTCTCAGATGCTGCTGATCTTTTTTACTCAATTCCAGCACATCAATGTTGTGCTTCCCAAATGGCTCGATGACAAGGTTCGACTTTTTCTGATCACTTCGAACGTTCACCAGGTACATCATTCCGAGATTCCGAAAGAGTATAATTCGAACTTTGGAACCATCTTTTCCTTTTGGGACCGCCTTGGGAGAACGTTCAACCATCAAAAAGATCTTTTAGCCATGCGCACGGGATTAAAAGGTTTTATTGACAATCCGAGCTTTATCCAGAACATGAAGCTTCCCTTCGACTTCGCCGTTGCTCAGGAAAAAGATCACCAAAGCGAGGAATAGCAAGATCAGTTCCTTGGGCTTTCGCCCGGAATGCTTATGATAGAGAGTGAATCATTGTTTTCCTCATTCTCTTATGAATACTCGCCGCATAGTTTTCAGCTTGTCTTTACTCTTAAGCTGTTTGCTCCTTCCAGGCCTGTCTCCTCAAGCATCAGCACAGGTCCTCGACAATGGTGGAAACATCACGCTCTCTGGCCCCTTTCAAGATGATCTTTATACAGCGGGTGCATCAGTAACACTCGATTACCCCGTGGCTGGCGACGCCTTAGTGGCGGGAGCCTTTGTGGATATCGTCGGTGCGGTTAGTGAAGATTTGAATGTTGCTGGTTCTTATATCACTATACAAGAACCCGTTGGCGATGACTTAAGAGCTGCAGGTGGATATGTGTATATCGATGCTGATGTAGGAGATGACCTGATTGTGACCGGTGGAATTATTACCCTTTCGAAGAGTGCAACGATCTCTGGGAATGTTTATATCTCTGGAGGTATGGTAAACCTCCGTGGAAACGTTGTGGGTGATGTGCATGTAACGGGTGGAATACTTGATATCAGTGGGAAAATTTCTGGAAACCTGAAGGCTGATGCTGGTCAGATTATTGTATCTGCCCCTTTGGCTGGAAATGCAACCCTCACAGCTGATGAGCTCAAGTTTACCACCGATGGGATTATTGAAGGTGACCTAAACTACTGGCTTTCAGATGGAGAAATTCAAAAGTTACCGGTGAAAGGATCAACAACATTTGATGAATCTCTAAAGCGATCTGTTGCCAAAGACATCGAAGCAGAATTGGAGATGGTCAGTGAAGCAGAGACTTCTGAATCATTTGCATGGAGCCTCTCTTTGTACTGGCTACTTTCACGAGGACTGATTGTCATCATGCTGATCATCTTGATACCAAACTTCTTAAAAGGAAGTGCAGATGAATCTGCTGAGCGTCCTTTCTCGACCCTCTTAAGCGGCTTTATTTGCCTTATTGCAGCTCCAATAGCATGTTTGATCTTTATGATGACCCTTATTGGTTTTCCTTTGGGGATATCACTCCTCTTCCTCTACTTCTTCTTCTTATTGTTCCTTCAGCCAATAGCTGCTGTTTTACTGGCTCACATGATCAGCAACTGGAGAAACTGGACACTAAGTACAGATAAAACCGTAGGCCTTGTGTTGCTCTGCCTCTTATTCATTGCGATCCTGACTGGACTGCCCTATCTCGGTTCACTCGTGAGCTTGTTCTTGATGTGCTATGCAGCTGGTGCACTACTCCAGAGTTGCCACAGGAAGTGGAAGGAATAGTTGAAGGCGTGCATTTGCCGAAAAAAGATGGTACAATGAGATGATATGCTTCGTGCTCTTAATAGAATCATCCGTGCGCAAAAAACTCTTTAAAGTGCTCAAAGGTAATGGAGAGATGGAATACTTTCAGCCAGGGAAGCTCATCCATTCTCTTAAACGAGCTGGAGCTTCTCAAAAAATTGCAAAACGGATTCTTCAACATGTGGAGTCGGAACTCAAAGATGGCATGAAGACTGAAGTGATCTACCGAAAAGCCTTTGATTTGCTTAAACAGAGTCGACCCTCTCTCGCTGCCAAATATGATCTCAAGAGGGCTATCATGAGGCTTGGCCCAAGTGGTTATCCTTTTGAAAAATTTGTGGGAAAGCTCTGGGAAAAGATGGGCTACAAAGTTCAAGTTGGTGTTTTGGTGGAAGGTGACTGCATAGAACACGAAGTGGATGTGGTCGCTGAAAGCAATGAGGAAGTGATTATGATGGAGTGTAAGTACCATAATTACACTGACACCCGAAGTGATGTAAAGACGGCCCTGTATGTGCATGCACGCATGGAAGATATTCGAAAATCTTGGGAGAAGAAGTATGGTGATTCTGGAAAGCGATTTAGAGGATGGCTAGTGACGAATACTCAATTCAGTTCTTCAGCAGTAAAATATGCCAACTGTGTTGGTCTTGAGATCATCTCTTGGACATATCCGGAAGGGAATGGCCTTTCGCAAATTATTGATCGTGTTGGCCTACACCCGATTACTTGCCTTACCAGTCTGAATGACAATCAGGTCTCTAGTCTGCTGAAAGGTGGCCATGTACTCTGCAAAGATATCGATAAGGGCTTGAAAAAGATGCGTATAAAGCATGGTGCTCGAGAAGAAATTCGAGAAGAAGCTATGGAACTCTGCCAACTGAAGCCAAATGAATTTTCTCGCTAGCGAGGACTGAAAATCTCTTCTATGATGAGGGTGATTTTTATGATGAATTCTATGAGTTATACGATGATTTTCTTCGCGGTAGCCCTTGTGGCCTTGGTCGCGACCTTTATCTACCTGATTTACCTGATTAAGCGTATCAAGATGGTAGATGATGATGAAGAGAGTAAGGGCATCAAGCTCCTTTTTCAGCAGGTCAACGAGCTGAAGAACACGATGAACGAAACCATGACCAAGCAAGAGCGGGTCTTAATGGAAAAGTTTTCTCTTCAAGACAAAACCTTGCATTCCCAAACCCGATCTCTGAATGACAATCAGCAAAAGATGTTTGCGGAGAGTAGCAAGCTTATTGAATCGGTCACCAAAAAGCTGACCGAGCTAGATTCTACCAATCAGCAGGTTGTTGGATTTGCCAAGCAAATGCAGAGTTTGGAAAATATTTTGAAAAACCCTAAACAACGAGGAGTTTTAGGGGAATACTTTTTGGAAAACTTGTTAAGTTCCGTCCTCTCCTCGAACCAATACTCCATGCAGTATTCTTTTCCGAATGGAGAGATCGTGGATGCGGCTATTTTTGTACAGGATCAAATCATTCCTATTGATTCCAAATTTTCCCTGGAGAATTTCAACCAAATGATGCAAACCGTTGATCCCAAGAAGCGAGGTGAGCTCGAGAAGAATTTCCGCTCGGATGTGAAGAAACGAATTGATGAAACATCAAAGTATGTTCGCCCTGAACTCAACACCATGGAATTCTCGTTTATGTATGTTCCGGCAGAAGGGGTTTACCATGCTCTTCTTATTAATACTGTTGGAACTACTGTGAACACTCAAAACCTGATGGAGTATGCCTTCTCGAAGAAGGTTATCATCGTATCTCCGTCTTCTTTCTTAGCTTACCTCCAAACCGTTCTTCAGGGATTGAAGCAGCTAAAGATGGAAGAAGGATTTAAAGAGATTCAACAGAATGTCATTAAGCTTGGAAAACATATCCTTACTTATGATGAAAAGATGCAAAAAATGGGGAACCACCTCGGGACAACGGTTTCGATGTATAACCAGGCTTATAAAGAATTCAAAAAGATTGATAAGGATGTCTACAAGATTTCAGAAAAAGCTGTCGGTGGTGAGATAGAAGTTATGTCGCTTGAAAAGCCTCTTGTAGAAGCTTAGTCTGTGAGTATGAATACCTTCGAAGACCTCTATAAGCAACTCAATGATCAGCAGCGAGAAGCAGTTGATCGAATTGATGGACCCGTAACGGTCCTTGCCGGACCTGGAACTGGTAAAACACAGCTGCTCTCGGTTCGGACAGCAAATATTTTGAGAAAAACTGACCTCTACCCTAGCAATATCCTGATCTTGACCTTTACGAATGCTGGGGTGAAGGCTATGCGTGAGCGCCTTGCGAGACTGATCGGCCCAGATGGATATGATGTGGTGGTGGAAACCTTTCACGGCTTTGCCAATAACTTGATCAGTGACTCTGAAGAAGCGAGTTCCGTAAAGAGTGATCGAGTTGAGATGACCAAGCTGGAGCAATTAGCATTGCTGGAACACTTGCTGGATAATCTGGAAGGTATTCGAGATATACGAAATCCGAATGTCCCCTACTTATATAGAGGTGATATCGAATCAAATGTTAGTGCTCTCAAGCGTGATGGTATTCGTCCACAGGATCTTCATGATTTTCTGAAGGACTACCAAGCTGATGGAGAGGTTATAGAAGTAAAGCATGTGAAGAGGCTCAAGGCCTTTGCTGAAATTTATGAAGCCTATGAAGACTCAAAAAATCCTGACTGCAAGCATGGGGTTTTTGATATAAGAGGACGTTACGACTTCGACGACATGATCTTACTTGCCATTGAAACCCTGCAAAAAGAACCTGAGCTTCTCGCACGATACCGAGAACAGTTTCAATACGTTATGGTTGATGAGTTTCAGGATACCAATGGATCTCAGCTGAAGCTGATGCGGACGCTGTTCCCAGATGCACAGTCAAACATCTGTGTGGTCGGTGATGATGACCAATCCATCTACCGCTTTCAAGGAGCAAGTGCTGGAAACTTCCACCTCTTCGAGAAACTCTATACTGACCCTCAACAAATCCGACTGGAGCAGAACTACCGCTCCGTAGCAGAGATCCTTCAGGTAAGTTCTCAGATCATCGATCAGATACCACTTGATGAGCGTGTTGCTGAAAAGCACCTGCAGCCTGCTCGTGGAAATGGAGAGCAGAGCAGTGTTCAATCTCATCGCTTTGGAACCGTTGAAGAAGAGCTTACCTACCTCGTACAACAGCTCGAAGAGATGGATGTGAAGCAGCTCAACAACACTGCTGTTCTTGTTCGTACTCGCCGGCAGGCACAGGATGTGATCGAAGCTTTTCTTCAGGCTGGGATTGGCTATACCACTGACGGGAAGGAAGACATCCGCGGTGAGTTTCGCGTTCAGCAGGTTTTAAAGATTCTCCGTTTTGCCCAAGGAGATTTAGACTTCGAACAAAAAGACCTGCTCCTTTTTGAAGTCTTGCTTTCAGATTTCTGGCAAATATCTGGAGAGGACTTGGTGAGTTTCACTCGTCATGTTGGCCAGAAAAAAACTCAGTACCGCGAACAGCGCAAAAGGAAAACGAACAAGACTCCCAAGCAATACCAACAAGAAGAAGCCCATGTGGGCCTCTTGATTCCAGACGAAGGTGAAGATCAGCACTTGATCCCTGGTCAGCCCAGCTTATTTTCTGAACTGTTCCAACGATTCCCACTTCCTGAACGCCCACCAATTTCTGATCATGAGGCACCTACGGAAGAAGAGACCCAGCAGCTTTCCATATGCCAGGAAATGGAATTCAAGAAACCAACAAACCTTCACAAAGCTTCTTGGGCATTGCAAAGGCTTTCACAGCGATCAGCACACTACCCGGTCTACAGCTTGATCATGGAGTTCTTGCAAGATGCTGGTATGGTCGACTTTATTTTGAGTCACTACCATGACCAAGAGGTTGTGAAGCTTCGTGAACTCAGATCTATTAGTTCCTTTGTAGAAAACCTCAAGAAAGCGAGCCAAGCAGATCCAGGTGTGATGGTCAATAAGTACATCGATGATCTTCAGCGACTGGAGGCTCATGGTATAGCACTTACGGGCGAGATGGTTTCCAGTGCTCAGCAAGGTGTGAAGGTTCTCACTGCTCACGGGTCCAAGGGTCTTGAGTTTGATACGGTCTTCATTCCCTTTTGTCTTCAGGATAAGGCGTGGCCCAAACGGAAGATGACCAGTAAGATCCCCCTTCCTCATAAGTTGATGATTGGTCAGGAGATTATTGCTGAGAAGCAGGAAGAAAAAAAACTTCACCAGTACGATGAAAACCGATTGTTTTATGTGGCGGCAACTCGTGCTCAAAATCGATTGATCTTCAGCGCTGCTCCGACAGATAAGCAGGTCTTCAGTCAGTTTCTCACCAATATTGATCTCTCTCCTGAGCAGCGAACAGAAATTCCAGAAGAAGTGACGCTTATTCAGTTGCTCAGTCATCGACCTAACCCCGACCCGCTCGCTCAGACTCACCGATCATTAAAAGGCTTGGCTGAAGACATTGTGCTGAGTCCATCATCGGTCAACACCTATCTGGGTTGCCATCGAAAATTTCTTTATCACAATCTACTAAGAGCTCCTCAACCTAAGAACCAAGCTTTGGTCTACGGACAGTGTGTCCATAAGGGTCTTGAAAAAGCTTACCGCAGGTACATGAAAGAAGGTCAGATGCCGCCATTGAAATACTTCGAAGAGCAGTTCTTGCAAGAGCTCGACTGGCAAGGTATTGATCAGAGTATCCGCCAAGGCTGTCTTCATAAATTGGAAGATGCCAAGCTGTGGTATCAGCAGCTTTTGATCAATGGAACCGTAAAGCCATTGGAGCTGGAGCGGAAGATTACTCGTCGACTTAAGAATGGTGTCGTGTTTACCGGTCAGTTCGATAAGGTCGACCCTGCTGGTACGAGTGGTGAAGTGAATGTGATTGATTACAAGACGGGACAGCCCGATAAGCATATAAAAGCGATTCAAAACTGTCGTGATATCAAATCAGAAGACTGTGACGATTACCTTCGGCAGCTAGTCGCCTACAAAGTCCTCTATGAAGGTGGTCATCAGTCACGAAAGGTGAGCAAAGGAACATTGGTCTTCGTGGATCCGGTGAAAGCAACGGTTAAAAAATATGACCTTGAAGAAGGCAGTTATCGGAACCAAGATGTAGAACTGACCAAGGAAATGGTAAATCAGTATGAAGAGTTGCTTGGGGAAGTCTGGAATAGTATTCAAGAAATGGATTTTTCTCGACTGGAAGAATATGATAAAAAGAAGTGTGACTTCTGCCCTTATTCGGGTGTCTGTTGGCAGTAAATCTTTAAATTAGAACACTATGAATCAATCTCCCTATGCCGGTCTTATGCGTCGAGTGTTCTCTGGAATTCTTGATTTCTTCCTGATCATTTTTTTATACGCCATCTTAGCTCTGTTTCTCGATCCGGTCTCCATGATGTTTGAGCTCAACCTGAACTATTCTTACACGTCTCAAGAAGGGCTTGTGAGAACCCTTGGTTTCTGGAACCCCAGCATGATGATGGCTTTCTTTTTGATCTGGGTTTCTTATCTGAGCTTTAGCCAGTATTTTTTTGGAGCATCCTTGGGACAGTTCATTAT
>CAYGRJ010000030.1:0-8668 GCA_964352285.1 uncultured Candidatus Peribacteria bacterium | reverse complement strand
GTTTTGATCACTCTTATTGCAGTTGATCTTTATATGCTTTGGCCATGTGATATCAAGTCGTTCAGGCCATTCAATGAGTACAAGGGCTTGGGGATTTGCTAACGCTTGCTCAAGTCCGATCTCAGCCGCAGTTCGGGCTGGATGCTCAGATTCATCGGGAAGTCTGTAGAGGTCAAAGTGATGGAGAGTTTTGAGCTCGGAATTTTGAGAGCGGAAAGCATAGGTGTTTTGATAGGTATAGGTTGGTGAGGTGACGTTTTCGGAAATGTTGAGCTCTTTTGCTATGGCTTTTACTAGTGCTGTTTTTCCAGTTCCTAGTGCCCCATACAAGTGAACAATTTTTTTGTTCAATATCTCGTTTTTTAGATCTTTTGCCAGATTTTGAGTGTCTTGCAAAGATGCCGACGTAATGGTTTTCTTTAGGTTCATGGATTGAAAAAAGGGTTCATATGGAGTATAATATAAAGAACACTTCGTGAAGAGGTGGAAAAAAATAAAAACACAATATGATGAAAAAAACTCAGAAATCTTCTGGTTCAGAAAGATTGCCTTGGGCACGTATGCTCCTGATTTCTCTCATGGTCTTTTTGACCGGTTTAATGGCCATGCTTGGCCAGTATGGAGACTTTTTTACCGGTAATCTCCTGGGTACACAACAAGGGGTTTTGAGTGGATATAACTGTCCAGCATCTGATGCTGGATTTGAAGTTTCACCTGTCCCTCAGCTGTTGGGCTATACAAAGGGAAATACGGAAGCAAATAGAAAAGAATTCCAGCGAATCAATCTCAAGAATCATGGTCTTACGGCTTGGTACACCTACGATATGGGCTTTAATCAAAGCTTGAAGTCGAGTTTGATCGATTCAATCGCATACATGACTGATTCAAATCAGTACCTGACAACTGTTTATAATGCTATTGCTAACCATGGATCTCCACATGGAGCTATGGATTTAGTAACGAAATGGCTTTCTCCAGACAATATCAATCTTCCTACGGTGTATCCTTATGCTCAAGGATATGTGGTAGAAGCTGCGGCTTCATCTGGAGGGTATGGAAATTATGTGAGTGTTTGTACTGATGTGTCATTATCAAATGGTGAGCAAATGCGAGTTTTGTATACTGTTGCTCATCTGAATTCGATTAATGTCCAAGAAGGGCAGATGGTATCAGCTAATACCCAGTTGGGAACGATAGGGAATACTGGTCGTTCATCAACACCTCATGCTCATATTGCCATTATGCCTGATCTTATTTGGCAGCCCAATTATCGTGAAGTTTACAACGCAGGATATAAATCTTTTTTCCCTACTTCTCTTGAAGGAGTTTTGGCAAAAACTATCGATCCTGTGGCTGTGATGTTGAACCCTAGCATTGCTTATTCGATTGTAGAAGATTCATCACGTCAGCAAGCAGTTTTTAATGCTCCGTCTCAGTATATTGCTTCATTGACTGGCTTAGCATCTACAGATACCGATAACCTGCTGGTGAGTAATGGGACAGCGAGTATTATAGATGTCCCACTGTTTACTGATTTCAATATTTTGGTAGATAAAGACTCTGCCAAAACAGGGGACTGGGTAACGGTTACCGTAGAAGCTGTAGACCAGGATGGAAATTACTATCCAGCTTTTGAAGAAGCCATTCGTTTGGTCTTGTCTTCGCCAACGGCGAAGGTTGATCAGGTTGGTCAAATGAAGGCTGGAAGAACGAGCTTCCGAGTCCAAGATACGAATCCTGGTGACGTGGTGATTCAGATCAGCAATTCGGGATCAGTTAGTGAAGAAAAGAAGATTGCTGTTGTTGATCGCGTGAAGTATTTAGAAGTCACCGCTCCTCAAAAGACGACTGTGGGGACGCAGGTAGCCGTATCTCTTCGCCCTATTGGAACCCAAGGTGGAGTGATTGCGCAATCTTTAGTGGCTAGTGTTCAGGTGTTTCCAGTAGCTGGCGACCAGGGCAATATGGTGATCAACAATGGACGAGGAGAGTTTCTCTTTACTCCAGAAGAAGAGGGTATTTATCAGCTGAGTTTTAGTTCAGAAGGTATTCAAGAGTCTATTCAAATTGTTGCCCAAGAGCTGGTTATTCCTGGTGCTGGGGAAGAAGAGGTTCCTGATGAAGACCCTGTGGTTCCTGAAGAAGAAGTTCCTGTTGAGTCTGGAGGTGAAAATGGTGCTCTTGAAGAGGATGCTGTTTCTGATGATAAAGCTGAAGATAATCAAGTTGATTCAACTCCTGATGTCTCTGAAGAGAATGCTGATGATACGGAAGAAGTTAATCTTCCTTCAGATGATTCTGAAGTTCTTCAAGATCTTGAAGAACAAGATTCGCAAGATAATCAGCTTTCAGATTTAGAAGGTGATATTAAGATCCTTACAGGTGAACAGTACGTGATTCATGATCGAGATGGAAAGCTTCTTTTGGTTTTCAATGATGCTGATGTAGGAGATGAGCTTTACCCAGTTGAAATGCGCTTTACGGTTCCTGAAGGGACTCAAAACGTTTCAATTTTTACTGGATTGAATGATCGAAATTTCCCTGTTTCTGGCGAGCTCAAGCTCAGCAAGTACACTCCTGGTCAGGATTATGTGCGCTATTATTCGAAGTACCTGCCTGAGAATGCTTACAAAAAAATTGTTGCTTATGACTCACAAGGGTCTGAAATTCACTCTCAAGTATATACTTGGTCACCTGCGAGTTTGCACGTGTTTACCGATGTGATTGAAGGGATTACTGATGATGAAGTCTACGAAGCTATCATGCTTTTGAAGGAAGCAGGAGTGGTGAATGGGAACCCAGACGGTTCTTATGGAGTGGATACTCCTATTAATAGAGCTGCGGTTGCAACGATTTTGATTCGAGCTTTCTACAGCGATGTGGATCTGAATACGCTCGCCTTCGGAGGAACAGATTTCTCTGACGTCCCTGGAGGATCTTGGTATGAATCAGCCATGTGGTTTGCTTCTCAAGCTGAATATGAAGGGGCTACGAAGCCGATTATTATCAAGGGATACAATGGAAAGGCTAATCCTGATGGTTTGGTGAAGCTCGAAGAACTGTTGACGATGGTGCTACGGGTCTTGGAATTGAATCTTGAAGCTTCTGAACCTTGGTATGAGTTTGCTATTGCTCTCTCTGTGGAGTTAGGACTGATTCAGGAATCAGAACGATCTCTTATCGACCAACCGCTCTCTCGCGGACTGGTGGCTCGAATTCTGGTGAAAGCCCTCGAGTTGATTGAAGAGGGGGTGATTGAAATTGTTCAGAACGATCAAGCGTTGAAGGCTGCTGCTGAAGCTCCAGAAAGTGCTGATTTAGCTGCTGAGGAGGCTGTTGAAGAAGAGGTTGTCCCTGAACCAGTTGTTGTTGTGCCCCGTCCTGCAGCTACAGATATTCAGTACACTTTTGGTGAATCTGGTCTGGCTCTCTCTTGGGAATCTGACCTTTCTGGGCCTTATTCTGTGTATCGTGAAACGGTTGGAGGTAATGGTCAGATCCTTTTAGGGTCAACGGGAGGTAAGGCCTTTACCGATATTAGTGCCAAGATTGGTCATGAGTATTACTATCGTATTGATGCACAAGGTGAAGGTGTCGAAAAAGCTGAAAAGTTGATTATTCTCGAGTAGATTCGTCGACAAGTTGTGGGGGATCAAGGTACACTTGGCCTGTCTGAATTTTATTGTATGCGAATTGTTCTTCTCGTTCCGAACCTTCATGGACCATCTGAATTGGCTATGAACCAGCTGCTGAATCGTAAAGATTTGGATATTGTTGGAGTCGTTCGTTCGGATATCACGGTATGGAGAACTTCGTATTGGAAGTATCTGTGGTTTGGGCTGCGAAAGGCAGGTCCTTTTTATGGATTATTGATTGGGTTAACGGCGTATTGGCATATTTTTGGCTTCATGATTTCGGCGCTACTATTTTGGCGACGACGAAAGCGATGGAAGCGTATGGATGAGCTGATTGAGAAGCATAAGTTGAAGCTCCATGATACAGAAAATATCAATAGCCCAGAATCTATTCGTATTTTGAAATCTTGGGATGTGGATATTTTGGTGACTCTGTATTTTGATCAGATTCTCAAGAGGGAAGTAATTGATATTCCTAAGGTTGCTGCTTTGAATATGCATCCGGGTCGCTTACCGAATTATAAAGGACTGTGGCCTGAGTTTTGGACTTTATACCATGGAGAGAAGAAGTCGGGAATTACTATCCATCACCTCAATGAAAAGATTGATGCTGGAGATGTGGTGGCCTTGAGTGAGTTTGATGTTAAAGAAAAGGAATCCAAGGTTGAACTTGGCCTGAGAGGAGCGCATTACGGATCGAAGCTCTTGATCAAGGTTTTGAAGAAGATCAAGCGTGGAAGCCCTTTACCAGCCTTGAAGATAAAGGGTCGTGCTCGGTATTTTTCACTTCCAGCAAAGAAGCACTTTGCCAGGTATTTTGCACGTGGCGGAAGGCTTCTGAGCTGGACGTCGTTATGGTAAGTACTAACGAGTGAGCAATTCACTCATTTTTTCGATACTTGGGTTGTACTGAGATGCGACTTGATTTCCTTCGGCATCGAAGAAGATCAGGGTTGTTTGATTGGTCACCTTGTATTCTTTTTTGAGTTCGACTTCTTCATCGTAGTCAGCGTTGAGCATTACTGCTCCCTTAGGAAGCTTGTCGAGGTTTTCATTGACGGTTTTTTCAAGAGCTTTACAAGTTGGACACCAGCTGGCTTTGAAATTGATAACGTATGGTTTCTTTCCGTGGACGGCTTCTCGTGACTCAGCTGTATAGGCAATCACTTCGAAGTCTTCTCCGGCCATTTCTTCTGATTCTTCAGGACTTTCAGATGCTTCTTCTGTATTGTTTTCTGCTTCATCCATTTCTGGAGTCGTTTCTGTTGGCATTTCACTATTGGTGGTGGTTTCTGGTTCTGTTTGAACATCATCTGGATGTGCTGGAACTTCACAAGCTGTAATCAGCAATGTACTGATAATGGCGAGTGCAAAAAGTGGATTTTTCATAAGAATGATTAAAAAGTGATTCCATTCTAGCCTTCTTCTCGTGTTTTCCGAACATATTTTGTAGGATAGGTCACGAATCTTTTCTTTTTCTCTCTTTTTCATATGAATCAAGCTCAGCTCTATATCGGTGGGTTCTCGTTTTCTACCAATGAATCAGAGTTAAAACAAGTCTTTGAAGAATTTGGACCTGTGGAGAGTCTAGAAATCATAAGAGATGCCGAAACTGGTGAGTCTCGCTGTTTTGGTTTCGTTGAGATGGTAGATGCTGATCGTGCCGAAAAGGCTCGTGCTGCCTTAGATGGGCAGAGAATTTTAGAAAAGAACCTGAAGGTTGAGTGGGCACAAACTGATCAGACAGGTCGAGATGAACCTGGAGCTGTCATATGGTAACTACTCGAAGAGGTTCATGTATTCATCATAGCCTTCTTTTTCCAGATCTCCTTTGGGGATAAACTTCATAGCTGCTGAGTTCATACAGTAGCGCAGTCCAGTGGGTTCTGGGCCGTCTTTGAAGACGTGACCGACGTGTGAATCAGCGACTTTGCTGCGGATTTCTGTACGTGGCCATACGAGCTTAAAGTCGAGTTTTTCAACGATGTATTCAGGAGAGATAGGTTTCGAGAAGCTCGGCCATCCCGTTCCAGATTTGTATTTATCTTTGGAGCTAAAGAGTGGCTCACCAGAAACGATATCTACGTAGATTCCTTCTTCTTTGTTGTCCCAGTATTTGTTCTCGAAAGGGGTTTCTGTACCGTTATTTTGAGTGACTTTGTATTGGGTTTCATTGAGCATGGATTTTATTTCTTCATCTGAAGGTCGTGTATATTCATCTGATAATGCTGTTTCTTTACTTGGCTTTGGAGTATTGTCGTCTGACATGGTGAATATGGTAAAGGATTTACGGTTGCCCCAAATCTTTTGAAGAAACTGATCTCTTCCAGACCGAGAGCGGTAGAATTGGTAGCGATCGGGGTTCTTGCTGCTGTAATTCTGATGGTACTCTTCGGCTGGATAAAAGGAAGAGAATTGAGTGATCTCCATGACAATAGGGTCTTCGTAAACCTGAGCCTCTTCCAAGATGCTTTTGCTTTTTTCTGCGAGTAAGCGTTCGGGCTCTGTGCGGTAGAAAATCCCAGGGCGGTACTGCTGTCCTCTGTCTACAAATTGTCCTTCAATATCCGTAGGGTCTATTTGCCTCCAAAAAATTTCCAAGAGTTCTTCATAGCTCACTATTTCTGCATCGTAGTAGACCTGTACAGCTTCGGTATGAGATGTTGAACCACTGGACACCTGTTTGTAGTCCACATCCGTTTCTGATCCTCCGCTAAACCCAGAGATGACTTCTTCCACTCCCATCATGACTTCGAAGGGTTTTTCCATGCACCAGAAACACCCTCCAGCAAAGGTTGCTTTGCTGAGACTTTTCATATTCTCGAGCTCTTCGTAACTCAGGTGTTGATTGTGCTTTTGATTATGATCTTTTTGCTCAGAAGTCTTTGATTGAGGCCCGCTGCAAGCCATAAGGATCACGCTGAGCGAGATGATGATGAGTTTCTTCATGGGAAGGTGTTGAGGATGTGCTGGTAAAGTCTACTCTTCTTTTGGAGATCCTGATAGTTTGAGAGGGAATTCTGTTGTTCGCTTTGCTGTGATAATCTGAAAGGGCTTTTGGTTTTCATCCGGTTTTCATTATCTCACTTATGACTACTTCTCAAGAATACTTCGACCGGATGAAGAAATCTTGGCCAGAGCTAACGAAATCTTTTGCCTGTGGATCGACGGGAAGAAGTATGTGGCAAGTAGTTAACACCCTTGTTCCCTTTTTTGCCCTGCAGATACTGATGCTCAAGAGTCTTCAATGGCATTATGGTATTACTCTTCTTCTGGCACCGGTGACAGCTGGATTATGGCTTCGTATCTTTGTGCTGTTACATGATTGATGACATGGGTCCTTTTTTAAGTCACGAACAGCAAAAGATATTTTGGGATTTTTCTTAGGAGTGATCTTGAAGACGCCATAAAAGTTTTGGAGAAAAAGTCATGCTATTCATCATGCCCAGAGTGGGAAGCTTGAGGGGAGGGGGATTGGTGATATTACCACCATGACGGTGAAAGAGTATCAAGAATCATCGCAGTCCAAGCGGTTCTTTTACCGAGTGTTTCGCAATCCAATCCTTCAGTTTTTGATAGCTCCAGCCTTATATTTTGGCATCTATTATCGATTCACGCAGCGCTATGCCCTGAGTTGGAAAGAAGAGAGGAAGAGTGTGATGCTGACGAATGCTGTTTTGGCACTCTTCATCGGAGTCTTGGTTTCTTGGATCGGTTGGCAGGATTTTTTGTGGCTCTTTATTCCGACCTTTATGATCACGACATCGGCTGGGGTGTGGTTATTTTACGTTCAACACCAGTATGAACACACCTATTGGCAACCAGAGTCTGAGTGGGAGTACTTCCGGGCAGCTGTTCACGGAGCATCATTTTATAAGCTTCCCCGTTTGCTCCAGTGGTTCACGGCCAATATTGGTTTTCATCATGTTCACCATTTAAACCCTCGGATTCCGAATTATCGACTGAAAGATTGTCATGAAGCCAATGAATTCTTTCAATCTGCTGAAGTTTTGACCTTTTGGAAAAGTCTGAGGATGATGTTCTTATTGCTCTGGGACGAACAGCAACAGCGGATGATTACTTTGACTGAATATAAGAAGAGATCGGTAGCTGTTTAGAGCAGGGGATGCTTGATGTTTTTTCCCAATGATAAGGCTTCTTTGGCTTGTTGTTAGCTTATTATCCATTATCGTACCCTAATTACTGTCATTGAATATTGTACGATCTTATGTTAAGATAACAAGAAGCTATAAATTCTAAATACATAAAATATGGATGAAGATCTTCTGGGTGAATATGACCGTATAATAAAACCTTTAGCACCACGTCTGCATGTCTTGGGTAAAAAGACAGAACAAGGAAATGAAGTAGAAGACAATGAGCTTGCAAATATCAAGGAGGCTGTGAGGGAAACTCTAGGCCTCACTTCCGCTACAGAAATCGTGTTAAATACCGACTACAATGGTGATGGTCTTGCAAAGGGGGTTTTAAGTGGGAAAATTGATACAAAGGACGGAGAAAGGGATTATATTTATTTTGTACTTCACCCAGATGGTAAACTAAGACTTGATGAGCGTATGGATGTTGTAAGAGGACAAGTAAGCGAATTAATAAGTGAGCTTACAACAACTCCTGAAGCTCCAGTTTTTAATAAGATTTTTCGCGGAATAACACAAGACGGGAAGGAAATAGAAATCCAAAGAATAGATAATCTTTCTGCAAAGAAACTATTGCCTAAGATTACTCGCAGTAATCAACAACTATTGTGGAGAATACTCGTTGATGGCAAGCCATTTGAGGTGACGCAATATATTCAGTTTCGTGGTAGCGGAACTCAGTTTTCAACAATTCTTGATGGCGAAGAAACTCATATATTATTGCCTCAGATATCTTCTAAAGAGCCAGAGGTTAATGGTGAAGAATTTGCTGAGTACTATAATGAATCTGAAAAATAAGCTAAAAATAATTTCTTCATATCATTTTCGAGATTCCTCCAAGGTCTGTTTTTCTTTGGTTGATGCGAGGAGATGATC
>CAYGRJ010000029.1:0-8730 GCA_964352285.1 uncultured Candidatus Peribacteria bacterium | reverse complement strand
GACTGAAGTCCTGGAAAAATTCAAAGCTTGGATTATTGGCTATCAACACTTCTGCTTTTGTGTTGCTGGGGTATTGTGCATTGAGAAAGATTTCTTGTGAATCAGCGTTCTGTCTTACAACTTTTGGATTTGGAAGGAGGTCAGCACTGCTTACTTCTGTACTGAGCAAGAGCTCTAATCTTTCTGCTTCTGTGTTTGCCTTTAGTACTGTTATGTTCCCACTGGTGAGCCCTAACCTTGTTGCCGATCTGAGGCAGTCTCCCGGATTGAGCAGTGGTTTTTTTGTAACGGGTACAGAAAACGCTTTTCCATCCTGCTCCATGATGCAAATCATTTCTTCTGATTCAGATGCTCTCACCAACTGAGCCGTAAGGGTCAGGTCAGGTATGCTTTCAAAGGCAATGGGTTCGAGAACACCACGAGGAATGGTAACCTCTAGCTTGCTGGGTTTTGCTCTCCATATGATTGCATTTGAACCGATGCTATAAATGTATGGGAGTTTTCCTGATTGGGCCCAGATGATTTGCTGTGCTTGTTGCTGATCAATTATATTCAGAGGGAGGTGCTGCTGAAGTCGGTGAATAATCGAGCGAAAGGTATTCCACTCAATATTATCTACAAAGCTGATCAGCCTTTCACCAGCCTCGAGCTGAGGCGGAGTAATGCTCACCTCGAGTTCTATTTGTGAGCGTAACTTGATGAGATCAGGGACTAAAGACTTCTTTTGACTCCTTCTGAGTAAGGGTTTTTCAATACTTGAGTTTGAGAGGTGCTGTGATGCCGGCAGGCTGTAAAATGCAAATGAATAATTGATCTCATCGTAGAAGTCTAAGAGATCTTTTGGAGGTAGGTTCAGCTGAAGAGCTGATATGAACTCTAAAGAAATTCCCCTAAGGATTGGTTCGTTGCCTGCCTTTCTTAATTCAATGAGGAGCAGGTTGTAGTTTTGATTCGGAAGTTCTGGAATGGTGAGGTACTGCTGCGATAGTTCTAGAGCAGGTGGCTCTTCTGCTTCTTGAAAAGCTATAAGACTCGAACTCGTCAGACTCTCTGGTGCTTGATAACTGGTGATCTGACCTTCTATAAGAGGTCCAACAACTAGTGGTGCTGGAGCTGGTATAAATCCCTTTTCTCCTGGACCTAGGAGGTGGATTTCATCTGAAAAGGGAAGAATAATGGGGAATGAAAAGGGATTTTGATAGAGGGTCTTGTCTTGGTACTCTTTCGGAACTTCAGGAGTAATAATGCTGTAGTTCTTACCGAAGCTTTCCACATCATACTCAAGGCTTACCCATTCATCATTTGCGATATTTGTAATAAGAGAGCCCAGTCGTGTACTGTTTTGAGCTCTCATATTTGAGATGTTGATAATCTGCTGATCTTGTGTACTGATGATCTGATGTTCGCCTGTTTCTAGTAGCACACTGCTGACGACTTGTGTTCTGGACCTGAGGCTTTCGTTTTTCTCGAGTAGGGCATTGATTATGGTAATGCTCAAGTTCCTCGGCTCTGATTTGAGCTGTTGGTAATAGATGTCAAAGCTGACCGGGTCAGTATTCTGCTTTATGAGTAACACAGGCTGTTGTTCTTGTGTGCTGTTCGACAGTAATTGACCTTGAAAAAGCTGTAGTCCTCTTTCTGAAGAGAAAAGGGCTAAAAATGCAGCGGTAACAACCACCAGTGCAGCGCCAATTTGAAATCGTGAATAACCCATGCCCTTAGATTATCGTGACCTTGGTATGGGTACAACTTGAAGGTTTTTGATCTTATTGTGGGGCATTCCCTCCAGATTGCGCTCCTAGCTTCCCAGTAATCGTACGAATCGGGAATGGAATTTCGATTCCGTTCTTGTCGAAGGCTTCTTTTACCTGTTGAATGAGGTCTGACTTGACCTTAATCCAACTGCTTTTTTTATCTTGTGGGTCCACATAAAACCTCACACTGAGGTTTACTGATGACTCAGCTACATTTGAAACCAAGACATGAGGTTTTGGTTTTTTGATCACTTTTGCATGCGCAGCCATAACTTCTAATGCAATATCTTTTGCTTTTTGGATATCAGTTCCAAAGGCTATCCCAATGCTAAAGCTTACCCTTCTGCTGTGATGAGCTGTGAATGAGGTCACTGGCTTCATCATGAGCTGTGCGTTTGGTACAACGATTTCAGTTCCGTCTATGGCCTTGAGAATGGTTGCTCGTGTCTGTATTTCCATGATCTTTCCTTTGAAGGCATTCGCCCCCATGCCGACCTGAATAAAGTCATTGACCCGAAATCGATTCTGAAGAATAATCACGGCCCCAGCGATCAGGTTTGATAAGAGGTCTTTGAAAGCAAATGAGATTCCTAATGAAAAGAACCCAACCACCTGGAGGAAGTCGAGTTGAAAGATGAACTGGACAACGATGGCAAATCCCACGAAGAGTGCCGCAAAAACAGTCAGTCGATTAATCAGATCTGCCATGTCTTGCTGGAGTGAATCTCCTTGTGCTTCTTGAAGTGCACGATTGATTTTTCGTGAAAGGAGTTTCCCTACGATGTAGAAACCTACGATAATTGCTGCAGATATTCCTAAGTTTTTCAGCACGTCTAGAGACGTGATTATACTGCTCACAAATTCGCTTTGTTCTTTGGCAGCGTTTCCGAGTGCTGAGCCAGCACTGCTTACTTGAGCCGAGAATTGTGAGAGGAAGTTTGGTTCCATAAGGCTTATTGTTGAGACGGAATGCTTTCGTCGAGTGAAAACATAATCCGGTTTCCATCGTAATGACGTGCTGTGAAGTTCATCTGCACATTTCTTCCTTCTTGGTATTCTTTAACCTGAGCAGAGATAAGTTCAGATGTTTCAGGGTTAATAAGCCCTAAACCAAAGAGTTGGTCTTTTTCTTTCCTTCTCTTCATCTTGAACTGGATTTCTAGTTCTGCTTCACCCTCTGGTCCTAGTACAACTGTGTTTCTCAGATTCATCGGGAAACTTGCTTCGAAGGCAGGACGTCTTGGATCTTTTGTATTTTTGTATTTCTCAATCAGTGGTAGTCCTGTGAAGTTGAGAAGAGATGAGTAGCTTGGAATACTGATACTGATCTCTACCTGTTCGGTGTCATTAATCTCGAGTCTGCAACTGAGTGTGCTTCGAAAAGCTCCCGTTATCATATGCGAGTCAAATGACATCTTTGAATTCAGCTGATTATTGCAATCACCTAGATCTGTCTTTTGCGGTATCATATAGGGAGCATCGTTTCGTGATCCTAAGAATATTTCACGAAGCTCTAGGACGTGTTGAGAAGTCATGACTTGTCCGAATTCATTTTCCAGATGCTTTATCATGCTAGCGATCATTCTCGGGGTAATGCTATTGGGTCCTCCTACACTGTTTTTTCGGTCTTCTAAGATACTTAGAGCCACCAGTTCTATGGTTGCTTTTGAGACTTTTAGTGGTTCTTCATCCAATACTCTGTCATTTTTCGAAGACTCATTTGCCTGAACTTGGAGTCCTTTTTTTTCAGAGCTTTTCATTGCACTTCTCAAAAGCCCTGCTGCTTCCACCAGAGAAAGTCCTACACGGGTAGAGTTCTCCCACTTTGGCATTTCTGATTTTTTTATTGCTCCCATATAATAGAGAGCTTCAGATGCTTTTCTGTTTGATGTTGTAAACAGAGCTGCGACATCTTTTGCTACTTCATCCGCTGTCAGGAAGTATCCCGGTCTTTCTTGTCTCATGTGAGTACTTGGGAAGTAGGGATTCATGAGTGCTGCCCAATTTCCATCAGTTGTTGTTGTTTTATCGTGTACAGGAAGAACCGTAAAGGCTTCATCCTTGAGCACAGGATTGAGATCGTAGCGACTTGCTATGAAAAGCATGGTTTCTATGTCTTCATCACTCATTGTGTCGAGATCATCAATCTCTATCAGTGATCCATATTGCTCAATCAGTTCCATCTCGTTTGTTGCTTTTCTATACTGATTTCCATTGCTGTAATTCAAGCTGTTGGGCTGAGTATTCTGAGCCCCTTTCATATCTAAGAGTGATGTATAGCTTGTCGTTTCAGCTTTATCAGTAACAATACTCGCAGAGAAATTGTCGCTGGAGTTGCTCCACATGGTAGTGGACAACATGAATGCTCCAGATAAGACGCTAAGTGAGAAAGCAGCTAACTTTTTTGTCATAGGAAATATTATTGATTTCATAATATTATATCACAAATTCGCTCCTTTTTGAAGGGCGTTCTTTGCTTATTTTACTCTTCTGTGGCCCACAAAGGCTCTAATATTGGTCTTCCGGTGCTGGGATTGACTTCTCTCCAGACATTTCCAATATCTGGGAGTTTTTTGTCTCCCGGAGGGGTCAAGATGTACTTTCGGTAGTCTTCGTAGATCAGTTCAGACGGCTTGTTGACCTCTTCGTCTTCATCGCGTTCTTTATTGAGAGGTGTGCGCTCCCAAAAGGCTTTGTAGGTGATGACATCACCAAGGATGCGCAGCTGTTCATCTCCATTTCCCGAGTGAAATTCATTTTCCGCTAGCATCATGAGTTCGATATCCGTCACCAGTTGATGAATAGAGATGTTTCCGGTGCTGTGCAGCCTTAATGATGGAATGGTGGCCAGGTCTGAGCCTGAATGGCTGCTGTACTGAACATTATCGTAAATGGTTACTGATCCTTCCACGAAGAGCCGTGCCTTACCTCCTGAGATACTGTAGCTGTTTTCTCCTGGGGCAGCTGGATTTCCGATACTCAGGTTTCCTTTGAGATAGTAGATTTTATCGACTTCGTAAGTGCTGCCTCCACTCAGTCGGTAGTTGCCATCAGAACCACTGAGACCTGATAATTGTGAGAGATCATTGTTGAGCCGTATGACTTCACCATAGAGCTGTCGATTAAGGAGATCATCATAGTAATCCCTTGGGAACTGCTCACGATCATAGGCTTCGCCTCTTGAGAGTTGGTGATTATGGGACAGATTGATTTTACTTTCTCCTGACAGCTTGTCAGTGATGTATCCCTGCTTAATCCCCTGAGAAGCTATGCGACTAGAACCCTGTAGTCTAGATTTTAGAGGATCGTTACCGGAATGCGAGTAGATCAGCATATCGCTGTTGAACTCGTTCGGAGGGGTATAGAACTTCATCTGTGAATTGACGACGGCATCTCCTAAATCAACAGCATTCGGGTCTCCAGATCCAGACCAAAAAGGAGTACCAATTCCGACGTGCCCATTCTTGGTTTTCAGCCAGGCCACGGAGGTGAGCACGGAGATATAATCTTTGTCTGATGCTTCTAGTATTGGTGTACTGCTTGCACCTGAGTAGAACCACCTGAATTCTGGGGGATTGAAGCTCGAGTAGCAGGTGAATCTTCCACAAGGCTTGCTACAGGTTACTCGCTGATTCCTTCTCCCACTTTCTTGGTAGGTCCAGATATCTTCACGGATAGGCTCTGATCGGTTGGTGGTTTCTATTTCTCCTCCATTTCCATCTTTTATGGCTCTTATGCTGCTTCTTGCTAAGGCTGAGCTCGATATGGTCCTGCCGTTTTCTGATCTGAGGGTGTAGCCATTTGTTTTCAGGAGCCTACCACCTTCTTTCATAAAGAAGTTGATCGCATTGATACCATCTTCCACAATGGGTCCAGGACTGATCGTGTAGTTGATGACATCAGGATTTGCTCCTGCACTGTTGATCATTTCTGGACGAGTATCTGGCAGTTGTGAGGTGATGCTAAAGCTCACTGACTCACTTCTGAGGCTGTTGAAGCTTATTGGCTGACCAACACTTTGGTCAGACTGATAAATACGTACGCTGCTGCCTGGACTGGCTTCATAGGTTTGTGGAGATCCTCGGTATCCATATCCGACATCTCTCGAACAGTAGTCATATTGATAGTTTGTAGGGAGTTGCTGGCCGGAAGTTAAGAAGGGAAGCACTTCATTTCCTGTGCCTTCGTATTCAAACTCATGCTCAATGATCGTTTCATCTCCATTGTCTGGACTGTTCCCGGTACTTGCACGTGCTGTCGATCCGTCTGCACTGTTGAGAACTATCCTTCTAGTCAGGTTAATGTCGTGGAAGAATGAGCCTGTTGGCACTGCTTCTGCTTTGAGATCGTGCTCTACTGAGTTGCTCGTTATGGAGAAGTTTGACCCTCCTATTCCGGAGTATGTAATGCTGTGTCCTGGATTTACGATCTTATTGCCAATGGCATCATCGTCTACTTTGAGGCTATAGCTATAGAAGTACTCTCCAAAGTTATCTTCCAGACCACCTGGATTCGTTTCTGTGATCTCCGTACAAGTACTATTGTGACAAGTGGTTAGTGCCACGTCTGCTGCTGAAATGGTGAGATTGGCTACCGGTTGCTTGGTGGTGTTTTTCAGCTGAAGGGTGTACTGGATCACTGTTCCCTGATACACATCCTTGTCGGGTGTTGGAACTGCGCTGAGTGTTGCTGTCAGCACTGGATTGGGCTTGGTCCCCACACAGATCTTTCCGGTATCGTCTCCGCAGTCCAGCTCGTATGTGATGTCTGAGAAACTGCTCTGTCCATCGGGTGGTGTTGGTTCACTGACTTCCGTAGGTAAGCAGCCGCTGGCGTCTTCTGGGACTTGGTACTGAAAGTAGACCGCTGCCGTTCCACCGCTAGCAGCTATGCTTCCTGGGATCTTCACACCACCGCTGGGAGGAAAGCTGGCTCCGTCGTTTGCTGCAGCTATACCGGTGGCTTCACCTGTTCCGTTGATATAGAGACTGCCTTCTTGGTAGATCAATGAGTCGGCTAGGGGAGTGGGGTAGTAGATGTGGTCCAGTGCTGATTCACCACCATTGTTGGTGAGTAAGTCACGCACCATGATGGTGGTTCCGGGTTCTATGGTGTCACAGCTCTGGCTGCATTCGAAGTCTCCCTGGACGTAGTCATAGGCATAGCAACGGCTGACGGTCACATTTATGGCGCCTTCTCCCACATGATGAAGTTGTTCTGGAAGCTTCACACTGGAGTTATTGCTGGCGTTCACCGTCAGCTTATCCTTGGAGCTGATGTCGAAATCTGTCAGTCCTGAATCCGTGTCAATCACGATGCTGACGTCTTTTGTAAGGCTTGCTCCTGCATCTAGTGTGCTGGCGAGGTTGAAGCTTCCCACTCCTTTTCCGGTATAGCTTCCGCTGTCGCTGCTGACTTCTGCGAGCTGTGCGGAGATCAAGCTGGTATGCAGTGGGTTTTCGAAGCTGAGCTTGAGATCACTCAGCTGTTTGGGACTGTCTTCTGTACTGAGGTTCGTGACCTCTATGTGGTAGGTGATTATGTTCTTCGTAGCATCGTTGGGGTCTAGCCCATAGCTGTTATGAGCTGGAGTGGATTCTATGCAGGCTCGCATGTCGTCAGACTCTTCACATTTAGAGATGGGTTCTGGCTTTATGCTGGCATCGCAACCGTCACCGTTGCAAACACAGGTCTTGCCCAGGGTTTCATCCCCTTCGCCGATGTAATGGCAGACCAGGTTGGGGTACTTCTTTTCCTCCCCGTATTCATCTGCCGTCATGTAGAATTTTCCATTCGTGAAGATCGTTTGATCATCCAGGTCTGCATCTACAATGACTTCTAGGATTTTATCAATGGGGTCTTCGTCTGTGTCTTGCGGAGCTACGGTGTTGAGCTCGTAATTGTTGACCTGATCTCCATCCTCGCTGGTGAGTGTGGGTGCTTCTAGCTGCAGTTTCACATTGCTGAGCTCTCGTTCGCCGATGTTTTTGAAGCGAAGTGTATAGGCAATTTTTTCTCCACTGCTCACATCTGACTCGGAGATAGGTTTGGCGTGCAGTTCCAGGAGGTAGTCCTCTGGAGCCGTGTTTTCTTTACACTCTCCATCTCCTTCTGAGCCTCGTATGCACCCGTAAGGAATGATGGTGGTTTCGGTATTAGTACTCAGGGTTTGAAGGATCTGTACGGTGTGATCCGAGAGGTCATCTGCTGTTCGGTCGATTTTGAGGATTTGATTGTCTTTGAAGCGTCCATTACAGCCTTTGTAAAAGTCTGTGGCTGTGCTTTTTTCCCAGAGATCGTCCTTAAACCTGGTCAGGTTCTTTACGGTGCTCCCGTCTTCGTAGTCACAGGAACTGGGCAGCGAATTGCTCTTTCCATTGCTCTCGAAGCTCGATCCACTGACGTCTTGGAAGCCGAAGGATGAGCGATTGCCTTCGGAGCAGGGGAAGCCTATGCGGATATCGGCGAAGCTTTTGAGCTGCGTTGTTCCTCTTCCTACCATTTGCAGTCCGAAGTAGTCGATCAGTCCTTGCTGCAGTCCGTTTTCTTCTAGGTACTGAATGTTTCTGCCTTCTCTCTCCAGACGATCTCTAACCTTTTGAGGGATCTCGACTCTTCCGATATTTCTGGTGATCATGACTCCAGGGACATCTCTTTCTGAAGCGCTCAGTATACGAGTGCCATCCACGTAGTGGTCTTCTACTGTTGATCTGTCTCTCAGAATGTTGGTCTGGATATCTTTAAGAGGAATGCTGATCTTTTTGTAGTCACTTAACTCCACGTAATTTTGATTTGCTGACGACTTCAGCGGCAGGTTTGCCGACATATTGCCCACTGGCATCACACTGGCACCGTCTTTGAAGCCGTAGACTCGGTACTCATGAGGATCTTTACTGCTCGGATGTTGAGCTTTCCAATCTTCTGTGCTGATCTCTGCGTCCTCGTTGAAGGTACTGAGTTCTTTGAACTCCAGGGT
>CAYGRJ010000028.1:2172-8764 GCA_964352285.1 uncultured Candidatus Peribacteria bacterium | reverse complement strand
GCCAGAGATATCTCACCTGGCTTAGGGATTTTACCCCCACCAACCAGCGAAGTGCCTGAAGCCGTATGGTGAATCACACGAAAGGGTCTTCTGCTCATCAAGCACTGCTCTTCGGGAAGTCGACCAACAATGGAATACAACTTCGTGACTTCTAATGCCTCTTGATCAGACAAAGGAGGAAGAAGAGCAGAAAAAGCCTTGGCCATCATGGTCTTCCCAGAGCCAGGAGCACCAGAGAGCAGGACGTTATGACCCCCAGCAGCTGCAATCTGAAGAGCACGTTTGGCTTGTTCTTGACCCTGGATATCTGCAAAATCAACTTCGGGGAGGAAATCTGGCACACGGTGCGCCTGGTGCTCTTGAGGCTCTGGAGTAAATGATCCCATAAGCAAATGATAAGCCTCACGAAGATTTTCAAGTGCATAAACCTCTATACCAGGTACCAGTGCAGCTTCCTGTGCATTCTGAACAGGAACACCTACACGCTTCATACCTTGCTCTCGTGCAGCCTCAACCAAACTCAAGACCCCTTGCAGTGGCCGAAGGGAGCCATCTAAGGACAGCTCTCCAAAGAACATCATATCGCTCTGCAAAGACTCCTGTTGCTTCTCTGAAAGCAGGATAAGAGAAAGGGCAATCGGGAGGTCAAAAACTGGACCTGACTTCTGCAGATCAGCAGGAGCAAGATTCACAACGATTCTTCCTCGAGGAAGAAGAAAATCAGAATTCTTGAGAGCAGCCCTAACTCGCTCCTTACTCTCCTGGACGGCCGTGTCGCCAAGACCTACAATAACCATACCCGGGTGACCGGCATAATGGTCTACTTCTATACGAACTAAGTAGGCCTCAAGGCCTACAACCGATAATGACTTCATCTCTGTTCTCATATTCATGGATTAAGGACAGAGACACGATATGTACTTTTTTACATATTACCAAATTATTCGAAAAGACAAACACCATATATATGTCAGAAAAAGCTCCAAGAAATCCAAACTATCTCCCCCTCTGTAGCTCAGGAGAGAAACGAAGAGAGTATAATGCTCAATCCCGCTACTTGAGGGAACACTGGATTAATGAAGTGAAAGATGTCGGTTACTGGAACAGTACGACTGCTACTGCCTTTGCAACCCACCCATTAGCCATCAAGTACCTTTGTGAGCAGTTAGAACTTCACAAACTGGAAGACGGTGACCTTATAGAAGAATACGGACCCGGCATGGGAGCTATCCTTCGTGAAATCCTCAGAAGGGTAGATAAAGCCATCAACTATAACGCAACAGAGATCAACCCAATGATTGCAAAAGATCTCGAAAAATGGACCCCTGACCCACGACTACAGGTAAGACTGGGAAGTGCTACGGAGGTCGGACAAATCTGCCGTGAGCAACGTCAAAAAGCAAAGCTGGTTCTCACCAGTATTCCATTCTCCAGCAATAAAGATCTCACGAGAGAAGTCCTGAACATGACAAAAGAAGAAGTCCTAGAACCAGGGGGCAAGTTCCTGTTGTGGAACTTCAACCCCAGCTCCGTCTGGGAAGTTATCAAGATATTTGGCTGGGAAAATTGCCAACTCGGATTCACACCGTTTTGCTTGCCTCCACTCCTTACCGTATCAGCAACGATCCCAAAAGAAAGTCACAAAGAGGGATCCGTAACTCAGATATCCAGTCGTCAAATGCAAACAAAAACAGCCCCCGAAAGGAGGCTGCTAAAGGTGTCATAACAAAGACTAGTTGGCGGCGAAGATACGAACAATATCTTGATAAGTCACCGCAAAGATCAACAAGATCAGGACAATAAATCCTACTCCATGAATCTTAGCTTCCAATGAAGGGTTTGGTTTTTTACGGGTTATCAGCTCATAAGCCAGAGTGATAAACCTTCCTCCATCCAGTGCAGGAATAGGAAGAACATTAATGGCACCAAGAGAAATGGAAAGCAGAGCAATAAGCTTCAAGATATCAAAGAAATCACCTTCTTGAGTCGTTTGATGAGTCAGCTGCGCAATACCGACCGGTCCAGAGACCTGTTCACTAAGTTCTGCCTTGGTAAAGAGATCAACAATCACATTCACAAAAAGCTTCATCGTGAGCCAAGACAGACGAGCAGTCTCTTGACCAGCCTTTACAACAGCTTGATGAACCGGAAGCTGAATCTCTTTGACCTCCTTAATATCTGGTGCATCTTGAATAATAACCCCCATCTTCTTCTCATCATTAAGCGTAACCGGAAGAGACATTTCTTCACCTTCTCGGAGGACAATGAGATCAACATTTAGATCAGCAGATCCAGCAAGGGTATCAATCAAACTCTGCACAGTATTCACTTCTGTGCCATCAACACTCAGCACTTGATCATTCTTTAAGATCCCTGCACTTTCAGCTGGTGAGCCGTCTGCAAATCCAGAGATCATCACCTGATTTTCAGCAATAATCACACCAGTATCGACGTAATGTTGGAAATCTTCTTGAGTGACAACTAAAGGCTTCGTTCCAACACTGAAAAGCACTGTCAGCAATACAAATCCCAAAAGAAAGTTCATGATAACTCCGCCAAGGACAATAATTGTCCGCTGCCAGAGCGTCTTGCTCATAAAGCTCTCAGGATGATCATAAAGCTTGGCATCACCACTATCTTCACCAAACATACGAACAAATCCACCAAAAGGGATCCAGTTGAGAGTGTAGTCAGTCCCCTTCTTATCGGTTTTTAGGGTCACTGCCTTCGGAGGCAAACCGAGGCCAAATTCTTCTACACGAACACCAGCTCGTCGAGCAGCATAAAAATGTCCCCACTCATGTATGAGAATCAAGAGAGAAAAAATCAGTACAAAAATAACAATGCTCACGAAGTAAGCCATAACAATAAAGGCAAAGGGGTAAAACTAAACGGTCATAATCTCTTGTTCTTTTTTCTTCACATGCTCATCGACAGACTTATTCATCTCATCAACAATAGCCTGAAGCTTATTATTGAGTCCTCGTGATTCATCTTCAGAGATCTCTTTAGCCTTTAACTGGTTTTGGATCTCCGTGTGTCGCTTCTGACGCGTCGTTCGAATAGAGATCTTCGCATCTTCACCTTTTGCATGAGCAACCTTCACCAAGTCTTTACGACGCTCTTCTGTAGGCTGTGGAATATTAATTCGAATACAAGTCCCATCATTCATCGGGTTGAATCCCAAATCGTTTCGATCCCGGATAGATTTTTCGATATCAGCCAATACGGCCTTATCCCATGGTTGAATAAGTAAGGAAGTCGCATCAGGTGTAGAAAGAGAAGCTATATTCTTCAAAGGTTGACTGGTACCATAAGAATTCACTAAGACACCTTCTACCATGGCAGTGCTAGCAGTACCAACCTGCATACGTGAAAATTCTTCTTCTAAATGTTTTATGGCAGCACTCATCTGCTGCTCAGCTTCTTGTAAGGTCATAAAAATTGATTAAAGACATTCATCAAAAGTATAGCAGCTAAAACACAGCTGAGGAGAAAAAAACGTGACCAGCCGAGGACTTATCATTTCGTAAAGGAAATGACAAAACGATGACTAACCCAAAAAAGTGCGCAGTTTTTCAACACGATCAACTTTTTCCCATGGGAATGCAGATCGTCCAAAATGTCCGTATGTAGAAGTCTCCTGATAAATAGGTCGTAACAGATCAAGATCACGGATAATCCCAGAGGGGCTCAGGTCAAAACATTCTCGTATAGCCTTCTCCAAATCATGATGATCTTTATTTCCAGTTCCAAAAGTATCAACAAATACAGAGATAGGTTCCGGGTAACCAATAGCATAAGAAAGCTGCACTTCACACTTACGAGCATACCCAGCAGCTACAATGTTCTTCGCTACATAACGTGCAATGTAAGCACCGGAACGATCTTGCTTATTAGGGACCTTTCCAGAGAATGCTCCACCACCATGCCGCCCCATACCTCCATAAGTATCCACAATGATCTTTCTTCCCGTAAGGCCAGTATCCCCATGAGGTCCACCAATCACAAACTTACCCGTTTCGTTCACCAAATAGCGGGTCTTATCATCGAGGAACTCCTCACACACAGGAGTAATCACATACTGAATCATATCTAACTTAATCTGCTCGTGGCTGATACCATCATGATGCTGAGCAGCAATGACCACCGTATCTATTCGAAGCGGTTTACCCATTTCATCGTACTCAACCGTCACCTGGCTCTTCCCATCTGGACGGAGGTAAGAAAGAATCCCTTCTTTACGGACTTCAGAAAGCCTCTTCGTCAATCCATGAGCCATCATAATCGGTAAAGGCATTAATTCAGGCGTTTCATCACAAGCATAGCCAAACATCATCCCCTGATCACCAGCACCCTGTGCTTTATGAGCTCCATCAGAGTCCTTTTCACCTTGAGCAATCTCCGGGCTTTGCTCATCTATAGCAGAAACCACAGCACAGCTTTGATAATCAATACCATAAGCAGGGTCTGTATATCCGATCTTAAAAAGGGTTTCTCTTACAATCTTGGTCACATCTACATAAGTACTAGTAGTAATCTCACCACCAACGACAATTAAACCGGTAGTCGCAAACACCTCACAGCAACAAGCACCATCTGGATCATCCTTAAGAACGGCATCGAGCACTGCATCAGAGATCTGATCACAGATTTTATCTGGATGACCTTCGGTAACGGACTCAGAAGTGAAGTAATAGTTAGCCATGCGTTTGAATGATTACAAATAGAGAGTTGATGGATGATAGGAAGACAACTGTTATACTGCAGACATGAAAAAAATCTCTGAAAGCAAGACCGGTCTCTACTCCAATATCTGGAAACTGTATGTGATTCGTTTCCTGACCTGGTTCATGGTTATTATGCCAATAATCGTGCTCTTTTACCAGGAGAAAGGGCTTAGTCTTCAAGAAATATTCATCATCCAAGCCTTCTTTTCATTCTGTATCGTCGCCTTTGAAGTCCCATCAGGATACCTGGCAGATAACTGGGGAAGAAAACGGGCAATCGTATTGGGATGCGTGTTCCTAACGACTGGATACACAGCCTATATCTTCGCCTCAGGATTCTTTCACTTCCTCTTCGCTGAGATTCTGTTGGGCATAGGGGCAAGCTTTGTCTCAGGTGCAGACTCAGCACTTCTCTACGACAGCTTACTCGAATCAGGAAAAGACTCTGAATACCAAAAAGTCGAAGGGAAGATCCACTCACTCAGTTCCTTTTCCGAAGGTCTTGCAAGCATTCTTGGAGGTTTTTTGGCCGTTATCAGCCTCACAACTCCAGTCATTGCCGAAGCCTGTGCCTTAGCACTTTCAGTGCCAGTAGCACTCAGCCTCAAAGAAACCACCATTCACAAAGCCCATGCAACTGACACCAGTTGGGCAGGAATATGGAAAGCTGTAAAGTTCTCAATCCATGACCACAAAGAGATCAAGTGGCTCATCATCTATGCAGCGCTCATAGGAGCATCTACTTTTACGATGGTATGGTTCATACAGCCCTACTTCAAGCTCATTGATCTCCCCATCGCATGGTTTGGAATAGCTTGGGCTGGGCTGCAGTTTTCCATAGCCTTCTTTGCACTCTTCTCGAAGAAATACGAAGACCTTCTGGGGAGGAAGGCTTCACTCATCTCACTTATCTTCTTTCCAGTACTAGCTTATGTGCTTGTAGCACTCACAAATAGCCTCTGGGGATTACTCTGCCTGCTCCCCTTTTACATCGTCAGAGGGATCAAAGAACCCATTCTCAAAGACTACATCAACAAGCTGGTACCATCACACATGAGAGCCACAGTCCTCTCCGTACGAAGTATGATGATGAGGGCTTGCTTTGTAGTCATCGGACCATTTGTAGGATGGATAGCAGATATCTACACGCTTCAAACAGCACTACTCTGGGCAGCATTTATCTTCTTTGCATCAGCTATTATCGCACTGCTAGGACTGAGAGCTCATAAGGCATTATAGTTGACAATTATATATTTTAATATATAATATGTTCAATAATTCTAAGGATAATTATGAACTCACAGAATACTATTGAAGATCTGTTCAGAGAACTAGAAGGAGAGGGTGCAACTAATAAAGATTTAGCCACACGAGTCCTTATTAGTTCAGCAAGATATAATCGGCAAGATATACGAGATCTACTGTTAAAAAAGGCATTTATAAGTAGAGAAGTTCTAGAGTCTTTAATGAAGATAGAGAAAAAAATATGCGTTTCAGGGGAAGAGTTTGACCTAGAAAACATAACAATTATTCCTCATAAAGTACTCATTGATTTCATCAAGCAAGCAATTCCTAGCTATGTGGTAGAAGTTGATGAAAGTAATCAAATGAGAAGGTTGCATAAACTCCAAATACAAAACAGTGGAACAGTTTACGAGCTGATAAATCAAAACGGTGAAATCTCGTTCAAAAAATACAAAAAAGATAATAAAGAAGAAAGTAGAACTACGAATATCAAAATAGGAAGTGAGGATGAAAGATTGGCTACACTACTCTTCAAAAGAATTTTGGGAGATGAAAGAATTACAGAATACATAGAAAACGGATTCGTCTCTAAAGATGAAACATGGAATAGAAACATT
>CAYGRJ010000028.1:0-2162 GCA_964352285.1 uncultured Candidatus Peribacteria bacterium | reverse complement strand
TACAGAAACAATTACAGCTGCTCATACAAGGCAATAGAAAACCCAAAAGCATACCAATTGCTATCAAGTAAAATAGATGAAGAACAAATACCAGAATGCATAAAAAAAGCTAAAAAAGAAGACATTAGCTTTTCTGTCTTGGGATTAGAAGAAATATTAATAATTATTGATGCTGGAGAACAAACTTATGAATTCAGATGCCGAATAATACCAACAGACGAATCTACAATACTTACAGCCCCAAATCAGATTGAAATGCGTTCAAACCAAGGCATATTCATAAATCTCACAAACGAAATAAACAGAAGATTTATTGAGGATATCTTTAACAGTGATGAAGAAAGGATCAAAGAGATTGAAGAAGCTATAAATGATTTTGAAAGAAACATCCATCCAGAAGATCCAGACTGGAGACATAAGATGGACATTGAAGACTATGATGAGTTTCCAAATGATAATGCACAATGGTAGAAACAGAAAACAGCACACCAAAAAAAGAGAGTTCAGCGAATTATCCTACTCTAGACTTATCCCTGATGGTCTAACCAGTCCTGAAGCATCACCTGTGCAGCCATAGCATCGATCTCACCAACCTGATCTTTTGCCTTCATTCCCATCTCTCGGAGCTTCGAGACGGCTATCTTCGACGTGTAGCGCTCATCTACATATTCCACATGGCACTCACACTCGTCTTGGAGTTTCTTCCCAAAGTCCTCAAGCAAATCAAAGATATGCCCTTCTGCTCCATCTCTCTGAAAAGGACGTCCAATAAGCACGTGCTCAATTGATTCTTTTTGAATAAGCGAAACAATCACGGAGAGCAATGATGAATCTTGCGCATATGTATCTCGAGCGAAAGCTATACCTGATTTTGTAGAACCAACTGCAGTACCAACCCGAGCCAATCCGTAATCGATGGAGAGAATATTCATAGTCACAGAATAGGTGATTACAAAGCATTTTCAACAAAACCAATTCGAAAAAACATTGTCGTCAACTCCCAACATCAACAAGATGTAAAACACAATTGACTCTCATCAGAAAATAAATAGAATCGTTTTATCTTCTTTCGAAAACCATGACTCTCCTCCTCAAACTCTCAATCCTTCTCACCCAGCCGAAAGCCTGAGGATTGGTCATGTACTCGTAAGTCATCAACCACCTCAGCGAGGTGGATTTTTATTATCACTAATCTAACAGTATGAAAAATATAGACAACTTTACAATCAATTACCCAGTAAGCCCTAACCAACCTGAGGGAAATACTCAAAACAACGCCGTTACTGAAAGAATTGAAGGCGAATCAGAAAATACAAAAGATAATATAAAAAAAGTATATTTCCATCCATTTGCAGGATGAGCTTCAAAGAAAAAATATGAAAATGCTGAAGAAGGAGTAGAAGGAACAAACTCAAAATACATCGACAGGTTTGTACTCTAATAGTCTAAAAAGCGAAATGAAACCAATATCAAAAAAAGCAGCACATCGTGCTGCTTTTTTTGATATCCGAATACATTTTTTAACTATTCCTCTTCTGCAACAACCTTCACAGCAATCTTCATAGACTTAGTTCCTGTCTTAATAGAAACTTCAGCATCTCCAAGCTCTTTGATAGGGCTCATTTCCACTTGATCAGGCTGAACAGCTACCTTGAGCTGACCAGTGATGGCGATAGCCAAATCATCTTCATGGAGGGCAGAGAACAACTTCCCTTTTTCATTAGCCTTAGCCTTTACAGTCACTTCAGCACCAGCAAGTGCTTGTGATTGATCAGCAGCAGCCTTTGCAGCAAGGTTAGCAGCATTCTTTTGAGCTTCAATTTCATCTTTGAGCTTATTCAAAAGCTTTTCAGTCGCTTCTTGAGCGAGCATTCGTGGAGCAAGAAAGTTACGGAAGTATCCGGCAGCTACAGATTGCAACGAGTGCTTCGTACCGAGTCCAGGAACATCCTGAGTGAGAACAACGTACATGTCGGGGAATTTAGAAGGTAAAGATCCAGTTAAACAGTCCAGAGAAGCTAAATGGCGTAGTGAGTTCGTATTCTTCATTGATATACCACTGAGAAACTTGCGAGAAGCGATCAGAATGATTGCTCAAGAAAGGAAGCTCGATATTCTTGACGTTGTTCTGCACAACGTAAGTATGAAGAGGATTGTAGAGA
>CAYGRJ010000027.1:0-8813 GCA_964352285.1 uncultured Candidatus Peribacteria bacterium | reverse complement strand
GTAACCTTCACCGAAGAAATTCACGCCAACTCTGTTCTCGCTAACGAAAATCTTACTTTCGCAAATGTCGGTGATTTCACCGGCGCAGATTTTGGAGCTGACGCTACTGACCTCATAGGAGCAAACACAACCAGCGTCACCCTTACACTTGCAACCGAAGCAACTGTCGTAGACACCTTCGATGACAGTGGAAATCTCGATATCCAGTTCTTCAACAATGTGAGCACTTTTGCTCTCGAAGATACTAATGGAAACATCTACAACACCGTTGGAGCTATCCCCAACGAAACCTACACAGATGGAGCTGCTCCAGTAATCGTCAGCCGAACCTACCAAGACAACGGAAATAACGCAGTGGTTGATCAATTCTCACTACTCCTTTCTGAAACCGTTACCTATAACGGAGCTGACAACAGCCAATTCACCATCGACAACCAAGACCTCACCGGTTTCGATAGCGACGGAGAACCAAACAGTCTCACAGGTGGAAGTGGATCTTCTACCCTCGTATTCAGCACCTCAGGAACAACCAACCTCACAGGTGTAAACGGAGGAAACGAACCAACACTCGCTTATACACAAGGAGGAGCTGCAGACAGAGTTAAAGATGGAAACAATAACGAACTCGCTTCTTCTGGTGCTGCAGCTATGCTCGATGGAGCTGCTCCAGTCGTCCTCTCACGAACGTACTCAGACAACGGTGGAGATGGATCAGCTGATCGCCTCAACCTCACCTGGTCAGAAAACGCGACCTGGAACGGAGCAGAGACTTCACAGTTCGCCATCGTCAATGAAGGGCTTACTGGATTCGACGACGACGGAACACCTACTTCACTGCTCAGTGGTTCTGGAACAACAACTTTTGTCCTCGACACCACAGGAACCACAAACCTCACGGGTGTAAACGGAGGAACAGAACCAACGGTTGCCTACACCCTCTCAGCTGGTACTCCTGCCAACCGAGTTCAAGATGCTGCTGCCAACGAAACCGTTTCTTTCGGAGCTGCTTCACTTACCGATGCCGCTGCACCAATCGTCGTGAGCTACAGCTACGCCGACAACGGTAACGATGGATCAGTCGATCGACTGCTCCTCAACATGTCAGAAAATTCTACCTGGAATGGAAGCGACCTCAACCAAGTAGCTATCGCCAACCAAAACCTCACAGGATTTGATGATGACGGGACTGCTACCAGCCTCGTAGGAGGAAGTGGATCAACGACTCTAACCCTCAGCACCACAGGGACAACAAACCTTACGGGTGTAAATGGACTAACTGAGCCAACAGCTCAGTACACCCAATCAGGAACACCTGGAAACCGAATTAATGATGGAAACGGAAATGATCTCGCTACTCAAGGTGCTCCCCTCTCTGCAGTCGATGCTGCTGCACCAGTGATCACTTCACGAAACTACCAAGACAACAGCACCGATGGTTCTGTAGACCGAGTTCTCTTCGGATTTACAGAAAACACCACTTGGAATGGTGCTGACCTCAACCAATTCGCTCTTACAGACCAAGGACTCACAGGTCTCGACGCTGACGGTACTCCAGACTCACTAGTAGGAGGAAGTGGAACAACAACACTTACCGTCTCTACTTCTGGAACAACGAACCTCACTGGGGTAAACGGTGGAACAGAGCCAACTGCACAATTCACGCAAAGTGTCACTCCTGCCAACCAACTCCAAGATGCGACAGGAAACGCAGTGGTAACTGAAGGAGCTCCATCTAGCCTTACGGATCAAGCCAGCCCCGTACAAAACGGAATGGTTTACCAAGACAACAATGGAGACGGTGCTGTTGATCAGCTTCAAATCACCTGGACTGAAAATATTGCCACCAACACTGCTCTGATCTCTGAGTTCAGCTACACCGCCAACGACATCACGGGATCTGCCCTCACAGGAGGAACAAACCCAGGAAACACGGGTTCTACGACTACCGTCTTCACCTTTGGAACAAATGGGAATGCCAATATTACTTCTCATACCACTGCTCCTTCACTCGCCTATACAGACGCTGGAGGATCAATCCTCGATGGAGCTGCTAACCAAGCGATCAACTTCGGAGCAACTAATCTCGCTGATGGAGCTGGTCCAGTAGTAACTGCTGCAACTATGGTCGATACCAACTTCAACGGTATTATCGACGGAGTTAACCTCACCTATTCAGAAAACCTCGCCAATACAGCTACAGCAACCAACGGATTCGACGTGACTTCTGTTGCTAACCACGGAACCTGTAACACGGAAAGTGCAAACCCAGAAGCTTCAGCAGCACTTCCACTCACCTTCGTATGTACCAACGTCTTCACAGAAGTTGGAGACCTCACCGTTGGATTTACTGCCAATGCAGGAGTTACTGATGCAGCCAACAATCAATCACCAAGCACATCACTGACAAGCGCGAGCACACCAGCTATCGCTGATGGAGCTGGTCCAGTGGTAACCATGCGTCAATACCTCGATAACGGAAACGATGGTTCTGTTGACCGAATGAGCCTTACTTATAGTGAAGTCGTCACCTACAACGGAAACGACCTCAACCAATACGCTATCAATGTCCAAAACCTCACAGCATACGACGCTGATGGAGCTCCAGACAGCCTTCTCAGTGGATCAGGAACAACTACCCTCCTCTTCTCAACTTCTGGAACAACTAACCTTACTGGAGTTTCTGGTGCAACTGAACCAACCGTTCAGTACACACAATCGGGAACAACTGGTAACCGGGTAAAAGATGGAGCTGGAAACGATCAAGGAACAGAAGCTGCACCTGTAAGCATCTCTGATGCTGCTAGCCCAGTAACAACCAACCGACGATACCGAGATAACGGAGATGATGGTTCAGTTGACCGACTACGGCTTACCTTTACCGAAAACGTTACCTACAACGGAAACGACCTCAATCAACTGGCGATCACCAACGAAGGCCTCACAGCATTCGACGCTAATGGAACTCCAGACAGCTTGGTAACCGGATCTGGAACAAGTGAACTGGTTTTCAGCACTTCTGGTACGACCAACCTGACGGGTGTAAACGGTGGTACTGAACCAACTGTTCAACACACGCAATCTGGAACACCAGCAAACCGAATTAACGATGGAAACGGAAACGACTTCCAAACCGATGGAGCCGCTGTCAGCCTCGCTGATAACGCAGGTCCAGTTGCCTTCCAACGAACTTACTCTGACGACGGAACCAATGGTTCAGCTGATCGAATGAGCATTACCTACACCGAAAACGTGACTTACAACGCTCTCGACCTTAACCAGTTCGCGATCGTTAACCAAAACCTCACAGGATTCGACGCTGATGGAACTCCAGACAGCCTGGTAAGCGGCTCAACAACGGCAACCCTCCTCTTCTCTACTTCTGGAACCACTAACCTCACGGGAGTTTCTGGGGCAACTGAACCAACCGTTCAGTACACCCAATCTGGTACAGCTGGAAACCGAGTAAAAGATACTGCTGGAAATAACCAAGCAACTGAAGGGGCGCCTGCATCTCTCACTGATAACGCTGGAGCACTGATCCTGACACGAGTAACCAAAGATACCAATCAGCTCGATGGATCAGCTGGAACGACCACAGGAACCATGAACGGAATCCTGGCAACCTTTACCGAAGGAATGGATGCTTCTACTGCACTCGCTGCTGACTTCGTCATCACGACCAATGCAGATGGAGCCCTTACAGAAACCTTCGGAGATGTAGCCGACGACGCTACGCTCTTCTTTGGATGTACAGACTGCCCGATGAACGACACCGGAGACCTTCTCAAGCTTCAGATCACTGGAGGTGATGGGATCCTTGATCTTGCTGGATTCGCCGCCGTGACAGAAGGAGCTTCTGTAGCTGCTACTGATGGTGCTGCTCCAGTTATTTTTGTACGAACCTACAGCGACAATGCTAACGACGGTTCTACTGATCGTCTGAACCTGACCCTGACAGAAAACGTGAATTGGAATGGTGCAGACCTCAACCAATTTGGAATCGTTAACAACGGACTCACCAACTACGACGCTTCTGGAGTTCCAGACAGCCTTGTAGGTGGATCTGGAACAGCGAACCTCGTGCTCTCGACATCTGGTACAACAAACCTCACCGGAGTTTCTGGTGGAGTTGAACCAACCGTTCAGCACACCCAAGGAGCTACACCAGGAAACCGAGTTCAAGATGCTGCTGGAAACTTCCTCGCCACCGAAGGAGCTCCAACATCAATAACTGATAACGCTGCAGCGATCATCCTGACTCGTATCACTCGAGATACCAATACAACAGATGGTTCTGCTGGAACGGTAGACGGAACACTCGACGGAGTTGTCGCCACCTTCACCGAAGGAATGGACGCTTCTACAGTGGCTCCTGCAGACTTCATTATCCAAACAAGCGCTCTCGCTGCACTGACCGAAGCCTTCACAGATGCTACAGACGACGCTGACCTCTTCTTCCGATGTTCTGACTGCTCGGCTACCGACACTGCTGATCTTCTTCGTCTCCAAATCACTGGAGGTGACGGAATCCTCGACCTCTCTGGATTTGCTGCTTTCACAGAAGCAACTCCTGGAATTGCACTCGATGGAGCTGCTCCTTTCATTATCAACCGACAATACCAAGACAACGGAAACGACGGTTCAGTTGACCGACTCGTCCTCACCTTCTCCGAAAACGCGAGCTGGAATGGACTCGATACCACACAATTTGCTATCACCGCTAATGGTCTTACTGGATTTACAGCGGTAACAGGACTCTTGAGCGGATCAGGAACACCGACACTTACCCTCTCGATGACACCAACAACAAACCTTACTGGTGTAAACGGTGGTGTTGAACCAACATCTCAGTACACCCAATCAGGTGCTGCCATCAACCGAATCCTTGATGCTCCAGGAAACGCGCTCGTTAACGTCGCTGCTCCTATGACCATCACCGATAACGCTGCTCCAGTAACCCTTACACGAACCTACTCAGATAATGGAAATGACGGTTCTGTAGATCGATTGACCATTACCTACACAGAAAACGTGACTTGGAATGGAAATGATCTCACCCAGTACAACATCTCAGCTAACGCCCTCACCGGATTTACTGGTGTGACAGCTGTTGCTGGATCTGGAACATCTACTCTCGTGCTCACTGCTGGTTCTACAGTAAACCTTACTGGAGTATCTGGTGGAGCTGAGCCAACTGCTCAGTACAGCCAGTCAGCTACTGCTGGAAACCGAGTAAACGATGCTAAGGGGAACGACCTTAATACTGAAGGGGCTGCTACAAACCTCACTGATGGTGCTGCTCCAGTGATCTTCGCTCGAAGCTACCAAGACAACGGAAACGACGGTTCTGTTGATCGACTCGTCTTGAGCCTGACTGAAAACGCCAACTGGAACGGTGCTGATCTCAACCAAGTAGCAATCGTGAACAATAGCCTGACCAACTACGACGCCTCTGGAATCCCAGATGCTCTGCTGGGAGGATCAGGAACAACAACCTTCACCCTTTCAACTTCTGGAACAACAGATCTTACAGGAGTAAGCGCTGGTACTGAGCCAACAGCTCAATTCAGCCAATCAGCTACTCCAGGAAACCGAATCAACGACGGAAACGGAAACGATACCGTCAGCGAAGGTGCTGGAATCAGCCTCACAGATGCTGCTGCTCCAGTAACCCTTACACGAACCTACTCAGATAATGGAAATGACGGTTCTGTAGATCGATTGACCATTACCTACACAGAAAACGTGACTTGGAATGGAAACGACCTCACCCAGTACAACATCTCAGCTAACGCCCTCACCGGATTTACAGGTGTGACAGCGCTTGCTGGATCTGGAACATCTACTCTCGTGCTCACTGCTGGTCCTACAGTAAACCTTACTGGAGTTTCTGGTGGAGCTGAACCAACTGCTCAGTACAGCCAGTCAGCTACTCCTGCAAACCGAGTAAACGATGCCAAGGGGAACGACCTCAATACTGAAGGGGCTGCTACAAACCTTACTGATGGTGCTGCTCCTGTCTACGTATCCAGTCAATTCCTCGACGTCAACACTGACGCTCAGGTTGACCGTGTAGACGCACTCTTCACCGAAAACATCACCCTCACGGCTTACAACGATCCTGACTACACCCTGACAACAGGAAGCATCAACCTCGCCAACGAGACCAATGCTGCAGTCCAAGGTGGAAACGGAACCAGCGCAACACTCAACATCACAGCTCAAGGAAATGCGAACATTACAGGAGGAGCAACACTCCCAACCTTGGCCTACACCAACAACGCCAACAACATCAACGATGGCAACGGGAACAACACCCTCAGCTTTGGTCCAAACAATGTGACTGATGCAGCTGCACCAGTCTTCCTGAGTGGAGTCTATCAAGACACCAACACAGATGGTGCTATCGAAACCCTCGCCCTCACCTTCTCTGAAGTGGTCGCGACCAACACAGCACTCATCTCTGAATTCACCTACACAGCAGGAAGCTTCACCGGATCACTCCTGACTGGAGGAAACAACCCAGGAAACACGGCTGCAACTATCACCCTGACCCTCGGAACCAATGGTCCAGCCAACACAACCTCTCATGCGGTTGCACCTACACTCGCCTACACCGATGCAGCTGGAACACTTCTAGATGCCACAGGAAACCAAACCGTGAACTTCGGAGCAACAGCTCTCGGAGATAACGCAGCTCCGCTGGTTACAGACCTCACCATGCTCGACAACAACAGCGATGGAATCATCGACCGAGTAAACCTCAACTACACCGAAACCCTCGCCGACACAGCAGCTGCTGCCAACGGATTCGACGTCACTTCTGCTGCACTCCACGGAACCTGTAACGGAGAAACAGCTGATCCAGCAGTATCAAGCGCACTCACTCTCGACTTCGCTTGTACACTCATCAACACGGGTGTAGCTGACCTTACGGTTGCCTTCACTACCAATGCTGGAGTGCAAGATCCTTCTGGAAACCAATCCCCTACCAAGACCTTCACAGGAGCAACAACTCCAGCTATCCAAGATGGAGTAAATCCAATAGCTGTCAGTGCCACACTCGACTACAACGATAACGTTCGACAGCTTGTCGTAACCTTCTCAGAAGTCGTTAAGGCTGCTCAAGCAGTTACTTCAGGATTCCACATCAACAACGCTACTGGAGTTGATAACGTGACCCCAAGCACAGCTACAGCTAGCCCAGACGGAACAACACTGACCTACGTGCTTACCGAAGACGAACGAGTCGCTGCCCTCGCTATCTCAGGAACTCCTGGAGGTGACGCTGGAGCAGTAGTGCTCGATGTTGACGCTAACGCCTTCGAAGATCTCGGAGGAAACAAAAACCCTGCTGATGACGACAACAACGTCGTGACAGAAACGGCAGATACAAAGGCTCCAGTTCTCACCAGCTGGGATATCGACTTCGACGCTCGAACCATCAGCCTCGGATTCGATGAAACAGTAAACACCATCAGTAACAACCTCGTTAATGGTCTCCAGATCCAAGATGCCGCGACTGCTGGATCATTCCATGTCGTATCAGTGGCTCTCTTCACCAGTGGAAACGGACTCAGCCAACTCGTCAGCCTCGACGCCAGCGAGATCAGTGCTCTCCGAGCCAATCAAGCTCTCGCAACCAGCGTGCTCAATAGCTTCCTCGTGATCCCAACAACACTTATCGATGATCTCTCTGGAAACGACAATGCTGCCATAGCTGACGGTGCTGCACTTCAAGCTTCTACAGTACTCGGAAGAGTGTCAGGAAGCAGCGGAGGACGATCAAACTCACGATCTTCATCAGATGAAGAATCAACAAGCATCGAAACCGCTCCAAGCAATGGTGGAGGTGGCGGAGGTAGCACTACTACAGGGACATCAGGGACAGGAACTACAGGAACCAGCACAGGTGGTTCAACCGGAACAACTGAAGATGGAAGCGTTCTCGGACAGAGCACAAACCGAACAGTAGATACTCCAGCAAACACAAGAGAAAGGTCTCAAATGCTCAAGGATCTCAACGCAGCACTCGGAACACAAATCCAGCGATTCCCTGCAGGATACGGTATCGTTCTCCCAACACTTATCTTCAGCGAAGACAAAACAGCTGCTGTCGACTTCCGAACCGTTAACCTCGTAAAATCAGCAAGCGGAGAAATTCCAACACCAGTCGTGACTCGAACGGAAACAGAAGTCAGCTTCAGCGTTGGAGGAGAAAAAGTACGAACACTTCGACCAGTACAAATCCGAATTGAAGTTCCAGAAATCAATCCAGAACGACTCACCATTACCGACACAGACGGAAACCGAGTTACCAGCTTCACGCTCGAAAACGGAATGGTCATCATCCGAACAACACGAATCCGAGGCCTCATCATCAGCATTGGTGATGCACCAGAAGTAACAGGATTTGCCGACACCGAAACAGATCCAGAAGCATTCGCTATTCTTGCTCTCAAGAAGCGAGGAATCATCGCTGGACACCCAGATGGGACCTTTAAGCCAAATGACAAGCTCAAGCGCTCTGCAACAGCTAAGCTCATTGCTATGGCTGCCGGTATCGATGCAGATGATGCTCGTGAAAATGATCAATGGTACTCTTCACTCTCTCGAGCTCTCGATTCTGCTGGAATCACGAAAGGAGGAGTTGATCCAGACAGCTTTGAAAACCGAGCCAACTTCTTGGCACTTATCTTGAAGGCAGGTGGAATGAGCCTCGAAAACCTGCCTGCTGGAAACCAATACTTCCATGATGTCAGCGAAGACAAATCGTACTTCAACCTCCTCTCTTACCCCGTACAAAACGGATG
>CAYGRJ010000026.1:2661-8918 GCA_964352285.1 uncultured Candidatus Peribacteria bacterium | reverse complement strand
GCTCTGAGCTCAGGCTCGAAGAGAACTTGCTTGAGGGACACAAGGGAGTTTTATAGGCTCTTTTTTATTTGATCTCATCAAAACATCCTTCAAGAGATTTCTCCACGACGGTCGAAACATCAATGTGGGAAAACTTACAACTTTTTCACCGGGGCCACATTCAGAGCGATCTTCTTAACGCCATAATGATCAAAGTCGATCTCAGCAATATCACCACGAAGGGTCCGAATCGTTCCCTTACCAAAGGCCTTGTGCTCCACCTGGTCCCCTTCTCCAAATTCAACCTTTTCGAATGAAGTCCCCTCAAAGCTCTCTTGAATCTGATTCATAAAGGAAGGCACTTCATCGGAGAACACCACCTTTTCTTCTCCCTGATGCTGCTGAAAGCTTCGAATCTTTCCAACCATTTGCTTCTCACCCAGCTGTGCAAGGTATTCACCATCTGTAGCCTCTTCTGGAAGAGATTTGAGAAAACTCGAAGGCGGGTTGTACTGGGTTTGCCCATAGAGCATACGGCGCTTAGCCCAGAGCAGCGTTAAGTACTCTTGTGCACGTGTCATAGCCACATACATCAAACGTCGCTCCTCTTCCATCTGAACAGGATCAAAGGAGGCGCGAGAGTGTGGAAAGATTCCTTCTTCCAGACCTACAATATACACATGCTGATATTCCAACCCTTTAGCACTGTGAACCGTCATCAAGGTCAAATAATCTTCAGATCCCTGTAGTGAATCGGTATCACTTACCAAAGCAACCTCTTCCAAAAAGGTCGTAAGCCCCACACCCAACTCTAAATCATCGTACTTCTGAGCAACGGTAATCAACTCCTGAACATTTTCAAGACGAGTCTCTCCCACATCCTTTTCTTCACGAAGCATGGCAGAGTAGCCTGTGCGCTGAAGAATTTCACGAATCAGGCTAGAAACCGGTTGTTCACGACTGAACTGCTGCAAGTTCAAGAGCATCTGAGCAAAAGCCTGCAGCTGAGCAACTTTTTTAGAACTCAAGTCCTCACTGAGGTTCCCTTCTTCTCCAAGCATCACCGATACCAAAGAAGCTTGATAACGAATAGCTTGGCGCTGCACAGCTTCTAATGTCTTCGCACCAATCTTACGAGAAGGCGTATTTACAATACGAATCAAAGACCCATCATCACGGAGGTTATGGATCAGGCGCAAATACGCAACCATATCCTTAATTTCTTTACGAGCGTAAAACTTCACCCCCCCCACAACCTTGTAAGGAATCCCATAACGAAGACACCCTTCTTCCAAGAGACGAGACTGAGCATTCGTCCGGTACAGCACCACATGATTGTGCAACTGCCCCATGTAGCCTCGCACCTTACGAAGCACGTAATCAGCTTCACCTCGTTCATCTTCTACATCTACCATTTGAATCCGCTCACCAGATTCTTTATCGGTCCAGAGCTCTTTATCAATACGCCCTTGGTTTTGGCTAATAACTGCTTCAGCGCCTTGGAGTATAAATGGAGTCGAACGGTAGTTCTGCTCCAACTTGATCACCTGAGCTTCCGGATACTCCTTCGTAAAGTTCAAAATATTAGTAATATCTGCCCCTCTCCAGGAATAAATATTCTGATCAGGATCACCAACCACACACAAATTATGATTCTTCTGAGCAAGCAATTGTATCAGTCGGTACTGAGCAGCATTGGTATCCTGATACTCATCCACATGCAGGTACTTCCATCGGTACTGGTACTTTTCGAGAACCTGAGGGTGTTTTTCAAAAATCTCAACCACCTTCATGATCAAGTCATCGAAATCCAAGGCAGATGATTTCTGAAGCTCAGCCTGGTACTCATCATAAATTTGGCCAACCTTGGTTTCGAACACACTCGAAGCCATACGCTGAACATCTTCAACCGTTTGAAGAACATTCTTGGCCGCACTAATGGCGTTCTTAACAGCTTTGGGGTTAAAGCTCTTATCAGAAATCTGCAAACGCTTCATCACCCGCTTGATCAAGGCCAAGCTGTCGTCAGCATCGTAAATAACAAAAGATGATTCGTAGCCCAAGTGCTGGATTTCTCGTCGAAGCAACTGCACGCACACCGAATGAAAAGTACCCATAGTCGGCAAAGGCACAGACTTCTCAGAAAGCGAAGGCATATGGATACCAAAAAGCGAACCCACATCTGATCCACTGAGCCCAGATTCACCAGTGATCAATTTTCTGATCCTTTCCTTCATCTCACCGGCAGCTTTGTTCGTAAAGGTCACCGCCAAAATCTGACGAGGGTCAATATTCTTTTCTTTAATCAGATAAGAAATACGATAGGTGAGAGCCATCGTCTTACCTGTACCCGCTCCAGCCACGATCAAAACCGGTCCGTCTGTTGTGACGACCGCTTCTCGCTGACGCTCATTAAGAGAAGAAAGAAAATCCATAAACCATCTAAGAGGCTCTCACCATAACCGATTCATGACACAAAAAAAACCCTGAACCAATTGGTCCAGGGTTTTTTTGAACTCAATTACTGAGCATCTTCATCAGAAGCTTCTTCTTCTACATCATCGTCATCATTTTGCTGACTCCGACTATGATGTCGGTTCTGTTTTCGTTCCTGAGCTTCCTCTTTCATTTCTTCTCTCTTCTCCATCATATTGTCCTTCATTTCCTCTCGCCGCTCCATCATGTTGTCCTTCATCTCCTCTCGCTTTTCCATCATGTCTTCTTTCATATCCTCTCGCTTCTCCATCATGTTGTCCTTCATCTCCTCTCGCTTCTCCATCATATTCTCTTTCATCTCTCCTCGTCGTTCCTTGATCTTTTCTTTGAGCGTTTCTTTTGCCCGATGAGCTCGTTCTCGAGCCTTCTTAAACTTGTCTTTATTATTTTCAACAAATGCCTCCTTCTTTTCTTTCACACACATTCGAGGTTCATCAGATTCCTTACATTCTTTAAAAGCCTCTCGCACTGCAGCACGTGTGGCCACATATGCAGTAGCCACTGCAGATCGTGTCACCTTCATGGCTGCGTTTCTTCGGATCTTATCACAGGCACGCTTAGCCTTACTTATTCCAGAATCAGTGATGAATTCACGATCTTCTCGAGCCTTCTCAGAAATCTTTCGAAGAACAGCATGGCAACGTTTTACACCTTTTCGCTGTCGGTCTTCTAAAACAGGCTCTTGTCCTTCTTCTACAGCATCAGGTGCTGGAAGATCACCAAGCTCTTCTTCTGCCATTTCTAGTTCTTCTATAGCGTCTTCTACCGTTTCGATAGCTTCAGCATCAGCAGAAATCTCTGCCTCTTCTACAGCTTGTTCTTCTTCGGTAGCTTCAGAAGCTCCTGTATCTTCTTCTGCATATGCAGAAAGAACAACAAAAGAACTATTAAACATCAGCCCAAGGGCAAACATCAAAGATAATAAACGATTCATAAAAGAACAGTTAAGGATACGATTTACAAAAGACTAACAAAACTCCTCAATAAAGCCACCAGATCAGCTGGATAGGCCTCAGCATTTCAAGTGTAGTAAAATTCATCTACATCCATATTCGTATCCACCAACCTTGCAAGAGATCACAAAGAATCAAAGCTATTAAAGGACTCCAATCGATCATCGACATGGCTCCATTTCCTTTCGGGAGCAAATTACGAATAGGCTCCAAAACTGGCTCGGTAACTTCAAAAACAAATCGAGCAATGGGATGCTGATGCCCACGAACCAGCCAAGACATCAAAACCCGCACAAAAATCAACAGGTTCAAAATCCGAAGAAAATACAAGCCGCCAAGAATCACAATTTCCATAAGCACATGAGAGGACTTTGTCATTGTACACGATTCTCTCAACTCCTATACTACTAACGATAATGACAGCTAACTCCAATCGATGATTTCTGAACAGATCCAACAACTCTTTGCTTCTTCCGTAAAAGACACCAAAGCGGAAGACATACAACTCAGCACCCCACAAAGCTCTGAACATGGAGACCTTTCGACAAACATCGCCATGATCAACGCCAAAAAAGAAGACAAAAACCCACGAGAACTCGCACAAGAAATCATCGATAAGCTTCCCAAACACGAACTCGTAGAAAAGCTGGAAATCGCCGGACCGGGTTTTATAAATATCTGGTATTCAGATGCAGCCTATGAGCAGATGTTTCAAAATCTTCTCGAAAGTGTTCAGTCGAACAAACTCGGAACACTGAGCACTGGTACAGGGAAAACAGCCATTACCGACAGTTCACATCCCAACATCGCCAAACCGATGGGGGTTCATCACCTTCTTTCAACCATTATAGGGCAAGCGCTCAACAACCTCTTAGACACATCGGGGTACAAGCTGATCAAAGATAATTATCTGGGTGATTGGGGAACACAATACGGAAAGCTGATCTTTGCCATCCAATGCTGGGGTGATATGGAAGTCATAAAAAAAGATCCCATTCCTGAACTGCTCAAACTCTACGTAAAGTTTCACGAAGAAGCAGAGAAAGATGAAGAATTAGAAAACAAAGGACGTGATCTCTTCAAGAAGCTCGAACAAGGTGATGAAGAACTCTTAAAGATGTGGAAATGGATAAAAGAGGTGAGCATAGAAAACTGCTCAAAAACCTGGGATCGCCTAGGAGCAGAGTTCGACATGATCAACAGCGAAAGCTTTTACGAAAAAATGATGCAGCCGATAATAGATCAAGGTCTCGAGATGAAGGTCATACAAGAAGGTGAAAAAAGCGCCTTGATAATAGAAATGGATGACGAAAACAAACCACCAGCCATTATCAGAAAATCAGACGGCGCCACACTCTACGCCACACGTGACCTCGCCAGGATCAAATACTGGCAAGATGAACTGCATGGAGACCTCGGAATAAACGTGGTGGATGTGGCACAAAAACTCTACTTCGAACAGCTCTTCGAAAGCGCAGAAAAACTCGGCTTCACCAAGATGAAGCACGTCCATGTTGAATTCGGAAGGATGGAATTCCCTGACGGCGGCATAAGTACGAGAAAAGGAAAGGTTGTACTGCTGGAAGATGTGCTCGACGAAGCTGAGAAAAGAGCTCTTCAAAAAATTAAAGACCACAACTCAGAACTCCCCGAAGACGAACAAATCGAACTCGCGAGAGTTATTGGGATAGGAGCGGTCAAATACAACGTTCTCAGCCAAAACAGAAACAAGAACTACACCTTCGACTGGGACGTTATGCTCTCCTTCGATGGGAATTCAGCCCCATACCTCCAATACGCCTATACCAGAACACAAAGCCTTCTCAGAAGAGCCCAAGACGAAGTGATTCATGCAGAAGCATCAAGCCCAAAAGCAGCAGAAGAACGCCAACTGCTCAAAAAAATCCTCGACTTTGAAGCCAGCATAGAAAGATCTCTAGCAGAATACAAACCCAGTCACCTCTGCACCTACCTCTTCGAACTCGCCCAGAACTTCAGCCAGTTTTACAACAACCTCAGAATCCTCGACGCCGAAACTCCAGAAGAAGTCATCATGAGACTTCGACTGGTAGAATCGACCGGTTATGTGCTCAAGAAAGGATTAGGGATATTAGGAGTAGAAGTTCCAGAAAGGATGTAGTTAAAGGTTTTCATTCTCATAACGAAGTTTCATATAGAGAAGCTTGTCTTCATCTATCTGAGCCTTTTCCAATGTCCAGCCCTGTCTGTCTTCCAGAATATCCCGAACGGCCTTGATGGCATCCATAAGAACGTTAGGAGTGTTTTGATAAACGCTGAAGCTCTCAACAACATCTGCGGAAGGACTACCATCTAAAATATGCAGTAGGCGAGGCCGTAACTCCAAAGACTGGATCACATTTTCGAAAGTACATCCATGATGCTGATCAAGATGACCGTAACGATTACCAGGATTAATACGGAGCATTCGATCACGAAGCGGGAAAACAAGACCAGTACTCAGAAGGGTAACCTGCTCAGTATTTGGAATCTTTTCATCGTCTTGAGGAAGTATACCGACAAGGGGCCGCATGCGACGATGAACACCAATAGCCTTCGCAGCTCGGGCTCTTGTCTTCTTAACAGCATTATCAAAACATAACACACGTTCAATTTCTGGAAACTCCTTTAAGAGAGCCATAACAACATTCCCCCATCCAGACATCAGGTCTAAGAGTTGATGTGGACAGTCCTCGTCAAAAATATCGCAAAGCTTTTGAAACATGAGAGATTCAAACTCAAAACGATGAGCAAAAGTATCCATTAATAAAGCTTTTTGCTGACGAAGGAACCCATTCCTATCTTTCTTTG
>CAYGRJ010000026.1:0-2651 GCA_964352285.1 uncultured Candidatus Peribacteria bacterium | reverse complement strand
TTTCTTTGAGATTCTTTTTCCAAGAGCCTCAAGAAATCGTGATTGAATTTGGAAAGCTTTCTGAGCTTCTGCTCCAGCATTCTCATTTTGAACCGTACGAAGATGCAGTAAATTATTAACCATAGTTTTGAATTAAGTAAAAATATAGAACTAAGAAACCTGCTGTTGAAATTCCTGAAGGTGCTGAAGAGTATCAAGGTGATGGAAAGCACGAAGAGGAGCTTTTGCGATTACTGCAGCCCGTTCTTCTGGATTCACGATGCCCAAAAAATGAATAAAAGCAGCAGCGTAACCTTCATTCCATACTTTCCAGTCAGAGTTTCCATCTCCAATCATCACAATTTGATCACGATCTAACCAACGACCACTTACTATACGTCTAGCCACCTCCACCTTTCCACCATTACCAGCAAGAGGGTGTTGGTCGTCGTAACCAACGAGTTTATCTCCGTCAAATCGAAACTCATTGGCAAAAATATTTTGCTCATGAAAACCAATCTCAAGAAGAAGAGGCTCTAATACCTGTCGAAAACCTCCAGTAATAGCGATAGCCTTATCTTGGTGATCACGAATCCATTTCTGTACACGATCTGCATAAAGCACATGTGGCAATGCTCTAGCTACTTCATCCACATCAGCACGCGTAACTTTCTTCTGAAGCAAGACATCTATTCGACGTCGTAAAGATTCTTTGAATGGCATATCACCATTCATCCCTGCTTGAGTGATACCTTCAAACGTTTGAAGGGTTGTTGGATCAAGCTTCCGCTGAGCCAGGTAATCCAGACTTTCGACAGTAAAAGTACTGTCGACATCCCAAAATGTAGTAACATTGTCCATAATTTTGGATAAAGAATATAAATAAAACATAAGAACAGAAATAAATTGCCATTTATGAATAAAAATGTAAAATAAAGTCGCCCACTTAACTGGGCAATAAATAAACTTTTACAAAAAAACAATGCTCACCACCGTCCTCAAATCACTACAATTCAGCGATAAAGAAGCCAACATTTATCTGGCACTGATACGAACAGGCACAACGCTCATCAGCGATATCGCCAAGCGCGTAAAGCTCCCCCGTTCAACCACCTACAACATCCTCAAAAAAATGGAGGAGCAAGGAGTCGTACGGCATGTAAACAAAGCCAATAAGATGTACTACACCGCGGTGATGCCCGACGACCTCATCGACGTGATGAAGAACAAACAAGAAAAGATCGGAGATCAAATCACCCTACTCAAAACCTACCTCCCCCAACTGCAAGCCCTTATTAACCCCAACATTGAGCTCCCGAAGGTTTCATTTCATGAAGGGATAAAAGGCATCCAAGAAATCTATTTAGACATCCTCAAAAAAACTGAAAAAGGCGGCAGTACCAAAGCGCTCATCACCCTAGAAGGCATAGAACCCCAACTCAAAGACTGGCTCTATCACAAGTTCACCCCCAAAAAGATCAAGCGAGAGATTCAGTCTCAAGTCATCCTCAGCTCAAAGCACATCAAGGACTACACCAAGCTCAACAAGAAGCACTTACGTGAAACTCGCTTCATAGCCCACGATCGATTCCCCTTCCATGTTGAAATAGATCTCTATGGGAAAAACCGTATTGCCATCATCTCCTTTGCAGATCAAGAGCTCTTTGGACTCATCATTGAAAGTGCAAACATCTACAAGACACTCGAAAGCGTCTTCGACTTTATGTGGGAGCAAATACCAAAGAAGTAGACGATCGGACACCTAAAATGGACTCTGGACACTTAAGAGTGAGGTTTTGCTCACCTGAGTATAGATTTGAGTCGTTCGCACACTCGAATGCCCCAGCAACTTCTGAATAACCCGAAGGTTAGTGCCCCTCTCGACCAGATGAGTAGCAAAACTATGACGAAGAGAATGAAAAGAAGCTTCTTTACGAATTCCAGCTTGCTTTAGAGCTCTCTGAAATACTTTCTGAATACTTCGTGAAGCCAAAGCTCCTCCTCGCTCACTTTCGAAAACGAAATCCTCACTCCTCTTCCTTTCAGTCATAACTTCGAGATGCACAAACAGTTGTTCGGGAATAATAGTCAATCGATGCTTAGAGCCCTTGGTAGATTTCAGATGAATCAACTTCTGAGAGAAGTCAAGATCAGCAACTCTCAACATGACCAACTCACTCACCCTCAACCCAGCACCATATGCCAAAGCGATCATCAACCAGTGTTTCTCATTGCTAACCTGATTTAAAACAGCATCAATCTCATCACGGCTCAAGACTACCGGTAATCTATGAGATCGCTTAGCAGCTGGTAAATCAAATGCAACATCTCTCTTCAAAACATAACGAGCAAAAGACTTGAAAGCCTCTCGGTATGCATTAAGGGTAGAAGGAGCATACTGAAAACGAGAATGCCTCTCCACCATAAATGACCTCAGTACCTCTGACTTAAAATCAAAAATATCATTATTCTCTAAAAAAGAACTCATACAACTCGTATAGATCTTCACCGTTCTCTGACTTTTATTTCTGAGGATTAACTCCTCTCGAAACTTCTCCAAATACACCCTCTTTTCATCTTTCATAATATTCGTCTAAAAACTCAAATTCATTTTCTTTGTACTCCGAGTTCAGACAACATACAAATTTCTACTGTTGACAAGACAACTGTTC
>CAYGRJ010000025.1:0-9042 GCA_964352285.1 uncultured Candidatus Peribacteria bacterium | reverse complement strand
ATTTAGTTCTTTATTCTTCTTTTATGCAGCGCCGTAAACAAACCTTCACCGAAGTTCTTGTCGTTCCTATGTCGACTCTGATCATCTCGAGTTTGATGATTTACGCTTCTGTGATGCTTTTGGTTTCTTAGGTTTGTCATGTATCTTCATTTAGGAGACTTTTTGACTACTTTTTTTTATTCTTTCACGAGCTGTGGTACTTTTTGATGAGTCTTCATCTTTTGGTATGAGCTCTCGTCTCGAACAGGTCAATATTGCGTTGATGGTTTTTAGTGCACTCTTGGCTTATTTTTTTCCCTTTGAGACTTTTGTGTGGTCTTTTGCTTTGCTTTCTCCACTTCACTATTTTTCAGAGATCTCTTGGTTACATGGTAAGAATTTTTATTTATCTCACCGACTTGAGATTGCTCTTTTGATTGTTCTTGCTCTTGTGGTCCTGGGTATTCGCTTTGATGTTATTCAAGGAAATTTCTTGATCGCCAGTCTTTTGGCTTTTGGGTTTTTTATGAGTTTTATCTTCGTGATTACGGAAAGCTGGTGGAAGAGATTGCTTGGCTTAACTCTGACTATCCTATTTATCGTCATGACATCACATCTTCGGTGGTATTTTGTGATTTTTGCTGTTTTTATGACCACCATTATCCATACAGCTCTGTTTACTGGAGCTTTTATTCTCCATGGAGCTCTGAAACGCAGGGACTTCTGGGCCTCTGCATCGCTGTTGGTTTTCGTTCTTTGTTGTGCCTGTATGTTTGTTATTGTTCCAGAATCTGGTCTTACTGAGCTCTCTCCTTACTATCAAAACAGTTATGGACCTTTCTGGATCATGAATTCAGAATTGATGCGTTTGTTTTCTCTTCCTTTTGAGTCACAAAGTGACCTGTTCCAGAGTTCAGGAGGACTTATGGTTATGCGATTTGTCTCCTTTACATACTTGTACCATTTCCTGAATTGGTTTTCGAAAACTTCGTTGATTGGGTGGCATAGGGGGTCAAAGTGGCAATTATCTCTTGTTTTCTTGTCGTGGATTGCCTGTGTGGGAATCTTTTTTTGGGATTACCTGACGGGAGTGTCTGTGATTTTCTTTTTTAGTATTTTGCATGTGTTTTTGGAGTTTCCGCTGAATCATCGAACTTTTATTGGCATTATTCGACAGGCTCGTTCACGACTATAGGCTTGTAAATGCCTCTCAACTGTTGAAATTTTGGCAATAATCTGCTATAATGATGAGATTACTTTATTTTTATGTGATCTCTTATGCGTCAGATGTTGAGAAAAATGTTTCAGTCCTTTCTTTTCGGTTTTTCGATGCTTGCTTTCATGCTGGTGTTGTTTCCTCAGCAAGCTTTTGCAGGAGGTCCTCCACCTGCTGAGTTCTATCGAGATCCTATTATTGGTGTGGATAGTTTTTTTCACAATGACGATGTCTTGTCCACTTACGAGGCGAGTGGAGTATTTCTTCCTGCTTTTTCTGAACCTGATGGCTCTCCTCGAGATAATCTTACGGCCGGTAATCCAGCTGCTACACCAGATGTGGGAATGGCACAGGCTTATGATGGTGGTGATAACTTCCTGGGTTATGGTCGTGAGCGTAGTAGTGTCTCAAATGGCTATGATCTTTTTGTACAAAGTATCCCTGGGGTCAATAATCCCGTGAACTGGACATCTCAGGTTTTGAGCTCATCTGGAGACTGTGCGGGTGGCTGTCCTTATGGTTTTAGCCAGATTCAAGATATTGTTCCAGACTTTAATGGTGGAGCGTATGTACTTTTTGAGGATGGTGCTGAAGGCGGGCCAATTCCTACTCCTTTTGGAGCTACTACACTTGTCTATATAAATCCAGCTGGTACTGTCGATTGGATTGAGGCTCTTTCTTGGAGAAGTGCTGCGATCGTTACTGACGGAAACGATGGAGTTTGGCTTCTTCGTGATTCTGGGCCGAATTTTGATGGTTCTGGATCAACAAGTGTGGGAATTCTAGAGCATTATGTACCTGCCGGTCAGGATTTAACCTTTGGTGGTGCTGGTACGGTAACCGTTTCTTCCGATGCGGTTTCGGATAAAGGAGGTGCTGCTATTGTTCCCTACCTCGATGGAGGAGGGGATTACGATATCATGGTTTTATGGGCTGATAATGATGCTGTCAATCCTGGTATTTATGCACGAAGATTTGATGATACGGGTTCTGCACATGCTTCGTTCTCGAGTACTCGGGGTAACCGGGTTGTGAATGTTGTGAATATTGACGCTGCTTACTTTTCTGCTTCTCCTGGTCTCTTTCAGATCCGAGCTGATGCGAACCCTATCATTCTCGGCGATCTTGTATATGCAGGTGCCATTCTAGATGGCGAGCTTTCTGTGTTTGCTCTTGATGGTGATGGAGTGAACCAGTTCCCATGTGGATATAATGCTGTAACGAGTGATTTTGATCAGTTCGACATGGTTATGCGTTATGGAATTTCTGGAGGTGATCGAGGTGGTTACTTGATCTGGCAAGATGGGAATGATTTGAATATGTCACTCATTGGACCAGCAGGTGAAAGTGAGTGGGATGTAGGTGGTGAAACCATTTTTTCGAGTGCGAGTTTGGAAGTGACCTTGAAGAGTCCTGGTTTTGTTTCGAATGCACGTGGACGTTATGAAGCCTCATCTGCCCTTTTGGATACTTCTACTACAGGTGGAACCCTGATCTATGGAACTGGAGGTGTTGGGTTTACTCGTCTTGATTTTACTGATGGTGATTATCCTTCGGGAGCTGGAGGTGATTGTCCGGCAGCTGCTGTGCCAGATGCCATTGCGGATCTTTCTGCAGTAGCTGGTGACGCCGAAGTTGACCTGAATTGGTCTGCACCTGCAGACAATGGGAGTCCTATTACGGATTATGTCATTGAGTTCCGCGAATTTCCTGCTGGAGTATTTGCCACTTTTGCCGATGGTGTATCGGTAGGAACTTCTGTAACGGTTCCCATCTTGACCAATGGTTTGGTCTACGAGTTTCGTGTCTCAGCAGTTAATGGTGCAGGTACTTCTGCGGTATCAAATTTGGTTCAGTCGACACCGGCAGGACTTTCTGGAAGAAGTGTCTCACGTGAGAAGGGTACGGCTCCTTCGGTTATCCTTGGAAAAATTCGTGAGTTCTTTGCTATTACTGCTCCTGACTCGGATTCTGGATCTCTTAAGGGTTCTGCTCCTGATTCTTTTTCTGAAAAGGTTCAAGAGTCTGATGGTGGTGAAGATCGATCCGCTTATATTCGTTACGAACAAGAACAGCAAATCCTTAGAGGTGCTGCTGAGCGAAGAGAAGGATCTGATCAGCTTCGTGACCTTATGCTGGAGCTGACGAGATTGTTTCTGTGGATGAAGGGTGATCAGTATCAACCCACAGTTCTTACTGAACAATTGGCCACTCCTTATTACGATTTCTTTTTAACGCGATACTTTCATAATCTTGCCGGTGTTGAATATTTGGAAAGTCGAGATGATTCAGCTTATGAATTCCAATACCGTGACCCAATTAATGACCCTACGAGGATTTTGGCTGATTACCAAAAATCGGTGATGCTGACTTTTGGTCGAGTCTGTTTCGATCCTGATTTACTTCGCTATGCAGAAGAGATCGATGTGATAGGAAACGGAGCTTGGTTCCATCGCTATGCAGAAATCATGAAGCATTGGACAGCTGCTGTTCTTGGAACACAGAATACAGTTCCCTGGAGGACTACTCAAGATATCGATGTGTTGCAATCTCTTCTTCGCTTCCTGGTGAATCATTGTGAAGCATAATTGCAAATACTCCCTTCGTGATAAACTGCTAGTACTTGAATCATCGTATGAGGTTTTTAACGCTTTTAGTACTGCTAACTTACTCCCTTGAGCTTGTTCCTCATGCTCATGCGGTTCCAGCTTTGGGTATTGTCAGTCAAGTGGCTGGGCAAATGAGTTGGCTCAGCGTCTTTTTTATGATGTTTCTTGTCTTTTCTCTCGGACTTTTAGGATTAGTGCTCATGCATATTAAGAAGCACTTTTCTCGGTACTTGTGCTTGGTGTTTCTGATGTCACTTGCTTTCGGATACTGGATGATGAGCTCTTCTGATTCTTCGTTGATGAATATGGAGTTTCATCAAAATCCTTCATCTTCTGTGTCAGTTCAAGAGGTGTATGCAGACAAGGATGCTGTTCTGTTAGATATTCGGGAACCAGCGGAATGGGAAAGGGGGAGTATTCCTTCGAGCCTGAAAATCCGTTATGCGGATATCTTTGATGGACAATGGGGAGGTTTCGATCAAACAAGTAGGGTGTATGTCTTCTGTTCAAGTGGCTCGAGAGCACGGTCTGTTACTGAATTCCTTGTGGAACAGGGAATAAACGCGTCTGTAGTGCGTGGAGGAGTAAAAGCCTGGTCATCTGCTGAGTATCCCTGGACTGGTGTGCCTGATTTTACCGGTGATGAACGTTTAGCTTCATTTCGTAGGCCTTTGACGGCATCAGAGGTCGAAGAGTATCGCTCTGAGGGAGTGGTGATTCTTGATGCCAGATCTGCAGAGGATTTTGAGTGGTGGTCTGTCCCTGGGAGCTATTCTGTACCGTATTTATATACTCCTCGCCAAGATTTAGGTCGTCTTTTTGATCAGATTCCTGAATCAGTTCCCGTTATCCCCCTCTGTGATGGCTCAGATTTTAGCTGCTTTTCTGCTCAGATGATTTCTTTGATAGCTCAAGAAAGAGGCCATGAAGTCATTGGGAGAATCTCCGATTTACGAACTTTTCGGTAATTCATTCACTTTACTGCATAAATGAGCCTCTGAGCCTTTTTTTGTGCTCATTTTTATGGTATAATAGTATGATTACTATTTAGATTGTTATGCAGTTTCTTCGAAGGCTATTTGTTTCATTCTTTCTCACTCTTCTTGTTCTTTCACTTGGAACATCGGTTGAGGGTGTTCAGGCTGCTGGTACCCCTATGATTTTTAACCCGATTTTGCCTGAAGATTTTTCTCTTGGTTTGTTTGGCGCTGATGATGAAGATCAGTTCTTACCAGTATTGATAGATGAAACTCTTGTTGGTACTTTTGTTAATCTTACTACTTCTGTTAATAATGACCGTATTTTTGGTGTAGAACAGGATTCTGCTGGTACCAATATTTTCACCCTCGTCGGTGAAGATGAGAGTGGGAGTAATTCATATGATTTGATCCTTTCAAAATTTGATGGTACAGGTGCAATCCAGGCTGGATTTCCAGTTACTGTTGAATCATTGGGTGGTGTTGGGAATTTTCATGCTGAGAATGGATTGATCAGAATGGTTCCAGATACGTCTGGAGGAATTTATCTCTTGCTCACTACAGGAGCTGAAACTGGATTTGGATCTCTCGGTGCTGTCCTTCGGCACTACAATTCTGCTGGTACATTATCTGCTGGGTTTCCAATTGCTCTCGGAGACTATAATTCCGATATGATTACAGATGGGACTGGGGGGGTATTCGTCCTTTCCATGATTGGTGCTGATCGTGAAGGGGCTCTTGCTCTCACTCATGGAAGTGTTGAACACTATACTTCTGCTGGTCTTGATGCCGCTTGGGCTGGGGGAGCTGGGAGCTTTACCGTTTCTAGTGATGCTGTCAGTAATAAATCCGGTGCGAGTATTGTTTCTGACAATGCAGGAGCTGGTTTCGTGTACTGGAATGATGATGATGCGGGTAGTCCTGGTATTTATGGTCAGCGCTTTACCAGTGCAGGTCTGATGGCGACGGGCTGGACTGCTCGTGGTGACCGTTTATTTGCGAGCTCAAATACCTCAGGGTTTGTACGAGGGACGACTTCTAATGCTGATCATCACTATGTTGTGTTTTTGGACTCTGGAGACATCACGGTTATAAGTATCGACGATGATGGTGATGCCGCATGGGGTTGTACACAAACCCTAGATACAGATAACAATTACGAAGTGATTTATAATCGAGATGGTGCAAATCCTGGAGTGTTTGTCGTTTATGGAGATGGTGAAATCAATGCTCAGCATTTCGAAGAAGCTACTGGAAATAGTACTTGGTCTATAGGTGGTGAGAATGTTGCTTCTGGATCTGACTTTGATGCTGTGTTTCCTAACCAAGGAGGAACATTTGAAGAGAAGGCTTCTGGTATTTCACCAGATGGGTCAAACGGAGTAAATGCCTTGTACTCTCATGCTGATCCAGGTGATCAAACTCCCTTTATTAGTAATTTTAATCGTGCGTCTTTTGCAGCTGGGGCTGGAAACGATTGTTCAGTTGCTGCTTTACCAGATGCTATTGCTGATCTTTCTGCAGTAGCAGGAGACAGCGAGGTGGACCTGAGTTGGTCTGCACCTGCAGCCAACGGGAGTCCTATAACGGATTACGTGATTGAGTTCCGTGAGTTCCCTGCTGGAATTTTTGCAACTTTTGCCGATGGTGTTTCTGTAGGAACTTCTGTGACCGTTGATGGTTTAACGAATGGTCAGGAATACGAGTTCCGTGTCTCAGCTGTCAATGGTGTGGGAACATCAGCGGTATCTAACTTAGTACAGTCGACTCCTGCAGGACTTTCAGGTCGAAGTATTTCTCGTGGAAAGGGGACTGCTCCTTCGGTCATTTTGGGAAAGATACGAGAATTCTTTTCCCCTTCAGGATCAGAAACAGGAGCCTTGAAAGGCTCTGCTCCGGACTTTTCTTCTGAAAAGGTCCAGGAACCTGATGGAGGAGAAGATCGCAGTGCTTTTATACGCTATGAACAAGAACAGCGTGCACTTCGTGGTGCAGCTGAACGTCGTGACTCCTCTGATCAGCTTCGTGACTTGATGCTGGAGCTGACCAGACTTTTTCTCTGGATGAAAGGTGATCAGTACCAACCTTCTGTATTGACTGCTGAGCGTGCTGAACCTTTCTATGACTTCTTTTTGACGAGATACTTTCATCGTTTAGCAGGAGTGGAGTATTTGGAAAGTCGAGATGATTCTGCTTACTCATTTCAGTACCGAGACCCGATCAAGGATCCCACTCGTATCTTGGCTGACTACCAGAAGTCGGTGATGCTGACCTTTGGGCGAGTGTGTTTTGATCCTGATCTCTTGAGCTATGCTGAAGAAATAGATGTTCCTGGGTACGGAGCCTGGTTTGCACGCTATGCCGAGGTTATGAAGGATTGGACAGCAGAAGTGCTGGGAACCAAGAACTCTGTGCCATGGAGAACCACACGTGATATTGATGTGTTGCAGTCACTCCTTCGCTTCTTGGTGAATCATTGTGATGGATAACACGTGATATTTGGGAGAATGACAAGCGAAGCTCATCTCTTATGAGCGCCTTTTCATGATATTTTCGTAGTTGATTTCTTTTATGACATTTCTATGAAGATGCGAAAACTCTTTCTTGCTCTTGCGGTCCTTGCTCTTAGTTTTACCTCACTTCTGTTTAGTACTTTTCCTCAGACCCAGTCTGCTGCCACGAGGTCGAAATCTATTGCAGGAGTTACGTATTATGAAGTTCGCTTTCCTTTAGGAGAAACACAAGAGTCTGTTTGTCAGTCTGTTGGGATGCTTCCTGGAGAGTGGTCACGAGATGCGGCTGTATGTCAGCAGTTCATGGCTCGACCTGTAAAGGTTTCAGAGAGTGGGGATCGAGGAGTGGCTTATTGTACGGGTACTGAGATTGGCGAATGCGCACAATCTGCCCATATGTGTTTGAGCTGTCCGAGCTGTACGAATACTGTTCCTTCTCCTAAAAATGCAGAAGCGCTATATGACCGTATGTTTACCACCTGTGTAAAAGAAACTGGTGAAAAACGCGTTTACAATGGACGGGTACTCACACGAATTTTGTCTCAGAATTCGAATGCCGATACTGGTAACGAAGCCTGTGCGCGTTTGTTGGGATCAAATGGTAAGCCTATGGTCTGTAAGCCTGGACTTTCATTTCCTGCTCTTAACAATAAAGGATGTAAGGCTTTTTATCCGAATGCTGCCGAACGAGTTTCAACTTTTCCGGGACACGGAGCTCATGGAGGTGATTACGACATCTTTTGTCGAGTACCTGGTACTAAAGGCGCTTATGGAGCTGATGGAGCTACTTGTTCTGCAATCACTGGAAATACATGTACCACATGTCCTCAGTGTGAAAAGAATCTCGATTGCGATGAAAGTATTGGTGCTGGGAGTGACTTTGCCAATGAGGTCATTGTTCAGTGTTTTGATGCACTCAATGATCTTTTGAATGGTTCTGGGGGAGGAGTTGGACAAGATATTGATTCCGTCAATGCTCAGGATTTTGCTGAAGACCCTGTGTTGGAGTCTCTTCAGGTCGATAACAGCCTTGTGGTTGAGGTGAATGGTACTCAAACGGGGAATTCAGAGTGTGCCCGCTTTGGGAAGGTTTGTTTAGGAAGCGCTCGTACCAATCGTAATGCTTGCGAGCAGTTTTACCCCAATGCTGTTAGCAAAAACTCTTCAACTGGTGGAAGTTTTGATTTCTTTTGTAAGGCGGGAAGTTCACAATCTTCTTCTCCATGTGCAGGGGTGACGAAAGACTCTTGTTTGATCAACACCTCTGGACCAGACGATGTGAGCTGTTCGGATCAGATCAGTGATCAGTATGATTCGGTGTTTTTCGAATGTGTCGATCCATTGGACCCCGAAACGGTGAAGAGCTTTGGTGCTGATTTCCCTCAGCTGGGAGATCCTGTTCAGGGACCAGATGGGGTGGAGTTTACGGTTACTATTGCTCATCCGCTTTCTTATTCTACTCAGCTAGGTATTGAAGTTCTTCAGGGAGATACAGCCAGTTCTATAACGGTTGCAAGTGTCACTGTTGATCAGGGGACGGTGAGCTTGAATAATGAGCACCTGTATCAGGTGGGCTCAGAAGATTCCATTGATACGAATCTCTTTGATACCGTCGAAGTGACTTTCTTGTGGGATTCCGTGGCTGATGGAGTTGTTTTTGGCGAAGACTTTCAGTTTCGATTTACCGTCGTTGATTCGAAAGGGAATGAAAACACGAGTCTTACCAACCCATTTACTGTTGATAATAG
>CAYGRJ010000024.1:1035-9474 GCA_964352285.1 uncultured Candidatus Peribacteria bacterium | reverse complement strand
TATTGCCATGTTTTTTGGTGTGGTGAAAGGATTCTCTTTTCGACAAGGAAGAGGGATTCCTCGGCTACGCTCGGAATGACAAAAAAAATATCGAATAAAAAAAAATATCGAATGACATAGGAGGTCGAATGAATAGAAGTGGCGTGATGGCAACAAGAGACGTAATGACAAAGAATCTTAGTACCCGTAGGTCTCACGGATTTGTTGCCGAAAGGCTTCGAAGCGGTTTTCTTCTATACTTTCACGAATGTTCTTCATGAGTGTGAGGTAGTAGTGAACGTTGTGCTGTACGGCGAGGTGCATGCCGACGATTTCTTGACAGCGAATGAGATGCCTTATGTAAGAGGCTGAATAATTTAGACAGGTAGGGCACTCACAGTTGGGATCAAGTGGTTCTATTTGGTTCTTGAACTGCTCGGTTTTGATATTGATGAGACCTTGTGAGGTATAGAGGTGACCATGTCTGGCGTTTCTTGTGGGCAGCACGCAATCAAACATGTCGACACCCCTGGCGACGGACTCGACGATGTTTACGGGTGTTCCGACTCCCATCAGGTATCTCGGTTGGTCTTCCGGCAGGTAGGGGAGTGTGGAATCAATCATCTCGTACATCTTTTCTTCTTTCTCTCCTACGGATAAACCACCTATGGCGTAACCGTCAAAGCCTATCTTGGTGAGTTCTTCTGCTGATTGCTTTCTGAGCTCGGGGTAAATGGATCCCTGGACGATTCCGAAAAGCTGTTGGTTCTTGGTCGGGAGGCTGTCGTCTTCCTGTTGCATTCTTTTGAGGTAGGTTTTGGAGCGCTCACCCCAACGACTGGTCATTTCTAAAGACTTCTTTACCGACTCAAAAGTATCTGGAGCCTTGCACTCGTCGAAGGCCATCACGATGTCGGCTCCCAGGTTCATCTGGATCTGTAGTGATCGTTCTGGGCTGATTAAGAGTTCTTTTCCGTCAAGATGTGAGCTGAATCGGACTCCGTCTTCTTTTATACTTCGTATGTGTGCCAACGAGAAGACCTGAAATCCTCCAGAATCGGTGAGGATGGGACCATCCCAGTTCATGAACTTGTGCAGTCCTCCTTGGCCTCTTACAACTTCTGAGCCTGGTCGGAGATCTAAGTGGTAGGTGTTCCCCAGCACGATCTGAGCGTCGAGGTCCTTTACCTGTGAACTGCTCAGGCCTTTTATGGCTCCAGCTGTCGCGATGGTCATGAAGAAGGGTGTCTGGATCTCACCGTGTTCGGTCGTGATGCTTCCTCTGCGTGCTGGACCGTCGCTTTTGAGAAGTTTGATGTTCATGGTCTTTGGATATCTGTCAAATGGCCTTATTGCAGGCTCTCAAGTTCATATGATAACGTGAAACTGTCTTTATGGCGAGCTTATGAAATGGAAAGATTGGAAATCCTACTTAGTTGTCATTGTCTGCTCCACTTTGGTGTTGGTGGCCGTTTCGTTTTGGGGTGGGGAAGTCTTGACTGGTCAGGTTCTAGGACCATTTACAACCCTTTCCAATGGATCAGGAACTGCCGGTGCTGAGCCAAGTCTTGTCCCTCTAGAGGATTCTGTAGTCTCCTTTGTAGATGCTGATATTCAACAAGGCTGGATTCCGTGGATAATCCGACAGGTTTCTATTCTTATCGGTGCTTTGTCCTTGGTCGTCTTTTTGTACGCCGGTATATCACTGATCTTGTACGGAGATAATGAAGAGCAGTTTGGAAAGTCTGCTCAAATGTTGGTTTATGCTGTGGTTGGTATTGCCTTGGCAGCGCTTTCTTACTCGATTGTGGCGAACCTCTTGTCCCTTAATTTTTAGTGATGAAACGATTGCTCAGCTTCATGTTGGTGATGATGTTCCTGATGCCTGCTCTTAGCGTTATTCATGCTCAAGATATTGGTGAGTCAGCAGAAAGCACAAGTACAGAGACTGCAGTAGATCCTGCTGCTGACCCTGGAGCTTCTGAGAATCCAGACCGATCTGGGGTGAGTTTAGAAGAAGTGAAAACGAAGTTACCTCCGAATCTTCCTCGTCTGGGTATTAATGAAACTGACGATCCTCTTGAGGCTATCGAACGGGTCTTGCTGAATTATGTGATCACGCCTTTGTTTTCTATTGTTGCTGGTATTGCTTTGATTATGGTTCTCTATAGTTCTTTTCAACTGGTTATCTCTCGAGGAGAAGAAGAGGGGATTACCACTGCGAAAACAACCCTGATCTGGTCAGCGGCTGGATTGGCTTTGACGCTTATGGCCTATACCATTGTCAGGAATATCTCTTCTATCGTCCTGAACCTGATCTACGGAGCGAGTTAGTTCTCCTTCGAAGACTGGTTGATGATCCACTGTTTCTTTTCGAGTCCGTCTCTGGCAGCACTTTGCTCTGCTTCTTGTTTGCTGTTTCCTTTCCCTTCTCCTATGAGCTCATCATCGAGGTATACTCCCATGGTGAACGTTTTGAGGTGGTCTGGACCTTCTTCTTTGAGGACTTTGTAGTTTGGTGTGATTCCTAGTTTTTCTTGAGCGCTCTCCTGAAAGTGTGATTTGGCATCGATGTGCAGGTTGTTTTCCAAAATCTCTTGGAGTTTGATGATGATGGCTTTGTGGATGAAGAGCTCAGCTTTCGCGTATCCTCCTACCAGATAGATGTAGCCAATGAGGGCCTCAACGGTATTGGCTAGTAAGTAATCCTTTTCTCTTCCTCCGCTCTTATCTTCTCCGTGAGAGAGCTTGAGGTACTTGCCCAGTCCAAGTGAGGTTGCTACGGCAGAAAGCGTTGGCTTCTTCACCAAAGCGGACCTCCAGTTGGTGAGATCACCTTCAGGGTTGTCGAAGTTCCGGAAGAGGTACTCAGTGGTCACCAGCTCTAATACGGCATCACCCAAAAACTCGAGTCGTTCATTGCTTCTAATGCCTTTTTTTCGGTGTTCATTCACATAAGAACGGTGAATAAAGACTCTGTCGAGAAGTTCAGGTTGGCAATCTTCTTCACTAATTCCGATTTGCTTGAGGATTTCTGCGTATTCCATAGTTCCTATTGGGGTCTTAAGATTTGAGTTTGTTGATATTGCTGAGCACTCCGTTGATGAATTTTGAGCTCTTTTCTCCTCCATATTCCTTTGCCAGTTCAATCGATTCGTTCATGACCACTGGAGTAGGAACGTCAGTATGCAGCAGTTCAAAGATTCCTAAGTAGAGCACTGCACGATCATGACTAGCGATACGATCTAGAGGCCAGTCTGGTGCTGCGCTGATGATCTTATCCTTGATATCTACGTGATGATCTACCACGCCAAAGAACCTCTCGTCTTCAAATTCCGAAAGGGGGAGTTTTTTAGGATTTGGGCAGAAGTCTCTCCAGATGTATTCAAGGGCTGCTTGCGGATCTTTTTGATATCGCGGACTGTTATCCCACAAAAAGAGGGCTTGGATCAGTAGTGATCGTCGTTGATGCCGAGACATTTCCATTTTCGAAGGACTATTTTCAAAGGACACGAGTCCATTGTAGTCAATTTAGGCTCTAAAACAACCCAAATTCCCCTATGGCATATTTAGAGATCAAGCCAATACTCATCAGGATCATCATGAAAATCGATGCTCTACGAACGGTAGCGTTTCCTTTGAGGTACTGCAGATGAGTCCCCATAAAAGCACCTAGAAGTGCTCCAGTTACTGCTCCTATGGCTTGATTGGTGCTGATGGGTACCGTGCTCAAAAGGTATCCGGTTTGGAGGGTGTTGATGAGTATATAACTCAGTATCGTGAGGCTGATGGCTTCTATGAAGTTCATCCCTAAGAGGAGTACTGCCAGGATGGTGATGAGAATACCTGTTCCCCCGAACAGTCCGTTGAGGATGTTGATAAGGAAACAAGCGATAGCTGCTTTGAGGTAAAGGTGAGGAGTACTGTGATGCCTTTTGCTTTCTAATCCCAATGACTTGGACTTCATCAGAACTGCAGCTGTCAGCATGAGCGTGAGTGCCAAGAGGACTTTGAAGAGGCCTTCATATTGCTGAAACTGCAGAAAGTAGGTTCCCAGTGCTGTTCCCAGTAAACCGGTGCTGGTCATGATGATGAGCAGTTTTGTATCCACAGCTGTCCGTGTGCGGTGTATAGATGCTGAAACCCAGGTCATGGTGGTGGCTGCAACCTTGGCCACGGTGAAGAGTTCTTGATAGCTCTTGCTTTCGAACATGAACAGTAAGAGAGGTAAGAGAATCAGGCTCGAACCCCCTCCCGAAAACGATCCGATGAGTGTCGCCACAAAGGCTGCCAATGCACTGAAGAGAATTTCTGTCATAGAATGATTAAGCTTGGCAATTCTGACAGAAATGAGTACCTCTTCCTAGGACTTGAAGCTTGCTTATGGAACTCTTGTCACACCTTGTACAGGCTTCTGTCTCGCGTCCATAGACTTGGAGGTAGAGTGCATGACTGCCTTTTTTCCCATCAGCATCTCGATAGTCAGAAAGTGTGGTCCCTTTGTTTTCTGTGGCTTGTTTTATAATGCTTTTGATAGAGGTTGCAATTGTTTTGAGCTCTTGGTCACTAAGGCAATTCACTTTTCTGAGCGGGTGGATACCCGAGAGGAAGCAGATTTCGTCGGCATAGATATTCCCAATGCCAGCTATACACTTCTGGTCGAGCAGAAAGCTTTTCAAGGGCTTCTTTCTTCGCTGAGTCAGCCGTTCCAATGTGTCTTGATCGATAGTATCGTTGAGGGCATCGGGTCCGTAGTTGTTGAGAATCTTTTCGTGCTCTTCTTTTTCTATCAGCTTGATGTATCCAAATTTTCTGACATCTCTGAAGTAGCTCACCTTTCCAGATTCCCACATGATCTCTAGATGCGTATGTCGATCTTCTGCTATGCCCTTGTCTTGATCTTTTGTGAATGCTCCCGCGTTCTTTTCACCAGCTGAAGTGCTCCTGTAGAGCTCAGGAACCGTCCCCGTGAGGGTCTTTCCTTTTTCTGTCACGATAAACTGCCCAGTCATCTTTAAATGAGCATGGATGACCTTGCTCTCATCATCCCAGTTCCAGATCATGAGTTTTCCTCTTCTCTCCAGAGATGTGAGCTTCTTTCCCAGCAACCACTTGATATCTTCTGCTGAAAGCCCGAGATTTTTGTGCAGGGTTCGAATGGTGATCTTGCTGATGCTGTCACCTTGCAGGTGATTTTCAAGTCCTCTTCGTACGGTTTCGACTTCTGGAAGTTCTGGCATTTGCTATGGATATCGATATTCTGCTCTATTATACCTGTGCTTGTTCATTCTCCCTATTTCATGTCGCTTTCGAAGCTTCATCTCCAGCACTTCCGAAACCTTACAGATGTTGAACTCGAGTTTCCTCGTGATCGCCCTGTCTTGATCGTTGGCGATAACGGTGCTGGTAAAACCAATATTTTAGAAGCTATTCATACTCTCGCCTTAGGTAAGGGAATACGTACAGGGACTCTTGCGAGTAGCATTGCTTGGGCAGAGGATCCTGAGCAAAGTTTCCCTCACTTTCGTCTGACGGCCACCATCGCCGATGAAGATGATCAAGAACTCTCCTTCTTCTTTGGTGTTCAGGGACGTGCTCGTAAGCAGTTTCAGATCAATGGCGTGACTACTGAGTATCAGGATTATATTGGTCAGCTTTTGGTGGTTCCCTTTACACCAGTTGATCTGCATATGATCCATAGTGGACCTCAATCTCGTCGGTCTTTGATCAATAGAATTCTTTGCCAGACATCACGTGAGTATTTTGTTCAGCTTTCTCAGTATCATGCGTCGCTTAAGCAGCGCAATAAGCTCTTGAAGCAGATTCAAGAAGGTAAAGCCTCCGAGTCTCATGTAGAAGTATGGGATCATCAATTGGCCCAGTCTGCAGCGGTTATTATTCATGAGCGACAGGTGTTTCTTCGAGAGATGGGTCAGGACTTTGCTGATGCATACCGACAGATTTCCGAAGGTCTGCAGCTCTTTGAAGTCTCTTGGAAAAAAGACTATGAACAAGAGACTGTTGAAGAACTGAATGCTTACTTCTTCGACTACTTGGTGACTCACCGACGACGTGATGTCCGTGCCGGATCAACTTGTGGTGGACCTCATCGCAATGATCTCATCTTTATGCTCGATGGTCATGAGCTGCAGTTCTCTGGCTCACGTGGTGAGTGCCGTACGGCTTTGATAGCCTTTAAGCTGAGTGAGATATCCTGGATTCACAAAAGTACCGGCAGAAAGCCCTTACTGATGCTTGATGATGTGTTCTCCGAGCTGGATCTCCATCGTCAACAAGCCTTACTGAGCTGTTTGAGAGGTTACCAAACCTTGCTCACGACCACCCATGTGGACTTCGAGATTCCTGATGCCTGTGTCTGGAAGGTGAAGGATGGTTCTGTGGAGACTACATCCCTTTAGCAATATGCTTTCCAAGGTTTTTGTGCAGGAGCCCTGGGAAAAGCTTCTTCTTTTGCGGTGCCTTAATGACCTTGCTTAAGCCTATAACGGCTTTTTTGAGTGATTTGTCATTCAGGGTTTCACCATTTTGTAGTTGGTGAATAAGACCAAGGGTTAGGTGCAGGTCTGTCATGTGGTTATCTCGATCTGGCAAGGTAGAGATGACTGCCTGAGAGCTAAGGTTCTCGATATTCATTGCTTTGGTGCAGATGATGACGGTGTTGCTTTTAAGCTGCTCTGCAGTCTTCTTCTTGAGGTCAGTTGGCGTGTCGTGAATCAGGATGTCGCTTTGCTCCAGAACTTCTTTTCGTGATCGATCATCTTTTTTGTTGTTGAGCAGTTTACAAACGGCATTCTTTTGTTGGTTCATGTTGGGTCGCTTTCTATACATGGGTCCTCTGTCGTCGAGCATGGTGATGTTGTCGAAGCCATGCTCCATGAGCATTTCACAAAGGGCGTAGCTGTTGAGGCTTACTCCTTCTATGGTCAGCTGAGCTTTCTTGGCTGTTGTCTTGAGCAGTTTTGTAGCTGATAGGGCAGCAGCTGTTATGCTCCCGGCCATCAGTTCGTCTTCGAAGAAGATAGGAGTGCTGAGCTTTTTGGTTCCCTTCAAGTAGTATTTTTCTTCTGGGAGTAAGTCGGTGGCGATGATCATTCGGTAGCTCGGAGAGAACTGTTCGAGTAATCCAGGAAGTTCTTTTGCTTTACGGTATCTCAGCATGAGCGGAAGAGCATTGACTCCTGTCAGATGACTCAAAATTCCTGCTCGTGCCGTAAGAAGAGGATAGTAGGCAGGTGGTCTGGTACTGATCAGAGCGATGGTGTTGTGATGTGAACAGTATTTCGGTTGCCAAGCGGCTTTCTTTTTAACCTTATCGAGTACAGCCTGAATACCTGGGTAATAAGCAGTGGCGAGGTCTTTTTCCTTTTTGAGGTCCAAGGTGAAAGAAGTCTTGAAGTTTCCTTCCTGCTTTTGATAAGCCTTGAGTGCTTGTTTGCCGAAGTCTGCTGCCATAGTTTTGAATTTATATAGCCTTAAAATAGAAGCTCTTCAAGAGCTGGTAAAGGATCTGCACTTGTCTTCCCCCTTTGATGTCGTAGAAAAAGCCTAAGACTTTTTGAGGATGGTTTTGATGAAGCCCTTGAAGAGGGGATGTGCACGATTTGGTCGAGACAAGAATTCCGCATGGTACTGACTTCCGACCATGAAGGGATGATCTGGTATCTCTATTATCTCTGCGAGAGATCCATCGGGTGAAACGCCAGAGAAAATCAAACCGCTTTGAACGAGCTGATCGTAAAAGGGGTTCTTCTTCGCAGTCGTTGGTATTTCGTAACGATGGCGATGCCTTTCCATAATCTTGGTGCTTTGGTAGCACTTATATGCCACGGTACCCTTCATAACTTTACATTCCTGTGAACCGAGTCGAAGTGTTCCACCTTTTGTTCCTCCTTTTCGCTGACCTGGTAGGAATCGAATCACCTGTGCATCCGATTGGTCGTCGAATTCTTCTGATGTTGCCCCTTTTATACCCGTTACGTTTCTGGCGTATTCCATTGTCATGATTTGGCTTCCCAGGCAGAGTCCCAAGTAGGGGACCTTATTGACTCGGCAGTATTTGGCCACTTCTATTTTCCCTTCTATACCTCTTTTCCCAAATCCTCCAGGCACCACTATTCCGTCAACATCTTTGAGCCTCTTGAGCTCATCTTTGTTTCCTTTTTCTATGCTTTCGGTATCGATCCAAATAATCTCTGGTTTGGCTCCTTGTTCGTAACTGGCTGCTTTAATGGCTTCAAGCACGGAGAGGTAGGCGTCGTCTAGATCTGTGTATTTTCCTGCCAGTCCAATTTTCACCTCCTTCTTTGCAGTTTTAATCTTCTTAACCATTTTTTTCCACTCGTTGAGCTTTGGTTTTTTCTTTTTGAGTTTCAGTTTTTTCGCAATGATCTCGACGATCTGATGCTTTTCGAGATCCAGTGGCACTTGGTATATCGTCTC
>CAYGRJ010000024.1:0-1025 GCA_964352285.1 uncultured Candidatus Peribacteria bacterium | reverse complement strand
CTCAGCCGTAGTGGCTGGAATAACGGCTGCTTCGTCGACGTCACAGAAGAGAGAGATCTTTTTTAGGAGTTTCTTGGGGATGTGCTGATCAGCACGTGCAAGAAGAATGTCTGGATGAATTCCAATGGATCTCAGCAGCTGTACTGATTGCTGTGTCGGCTTGGTTTTGAGTTCTTTAGCTGCTGCTAGCCAAGGTAGCAAGGTGAGGTGAACGAAAAGCGTTCGATCTGCTCCTAAGTTGTGCCGTAGTTGTCTGATCGCTTCTAAAAAAGGCTGACCTTCTATATCACCTACTGTTCCTCCTATTTCTACCATGACGATGTCTGCGCCAGAATTCTTTCCTGCTTTTATGATCTTGTCTTGAATCGCATTGGTGATATGCGGAATGATTTGAATCGTTTTTCCGAGGAAGTCACCCTTGCGTTCTTTCCCTAAGACCTCTGTGTAGACTCTTCCTGTTGTTACTGTTGAATCTTTTGTGAGGGGTTCATCTATAAACCTTTCGTAATGCCCGAGGTCCAGATCTGTCTCGGCCCCGTCGTCGGTGACGAAGACTTCTCCATGCTGAAAAGGCGACATGGTTCCAGGGTCGACATTGAGGTAGGGATCTAACTTCTGCATGAAGACCTTGTAACCACTGGCCTTCAGCAAATTACCGATGGAGGCTGAAGCGATCCCTTTTCCAAGAGATGAACATACCCCACCAGTTACGAAGATGTATTTGGTCATGTGTGTGATGCTTTACCAAAGGAAAATACTGGATAAAGGGTGAGAAATCAATACCCGAATGACTTTGTTGTTTTGTAGTGCTCTTGATTTTGACCAACAAAAAACCCTCCATTTCTGAAGGGTTCTTTGTATGTTTTACAGCAGTGATGATTATCGAACGCTGTCCTTTAGAGCCTTACCAGCTTTGAATGCAGGAAGCTTCATTGCTGGAATCTTAATCTTTTCAGATGGATTTCGTGGGTTAACACCTGTACGTGCTGCACGCTTGCTAACACGGAATGTTCCGAAACCAGTGA
>CAYGRJ010000023.1:0-9563 GCA_964352285.1 uncultured Candidatus Peribacteria bacterium | reverse complement strand
GACTAAGTTGATCTGCTTTACATTAAACTGCTTTTCTAAGCGTTTCGTATTTCTGAGGATATATTTCCTCATTTCTGGGAGTGAATGACCGTACAAATCCATAAAGTACTTCACTCGTTTTTCTATACTCGAAGGTGAAACCTTTTCCAGAAGGCCATCAGAAAATATCGGGTGCACATGGTGCATCTCAAGTTCTCCAAACTTCTTTTTGCTTTCCCAAAAATTCAAGACTTCATCATCTTTACGATCTTGCTTCTTCACTATAATCTCCTCAAAATGACCCTTGAGGATAGCCTCACAGAGCTTCATAATGTTTTCTTCATGCTGGTGAGTCAGCTTCATACCCTTCTCGAAAGCAACTTCCTCTAGTAAGGTATGGAGATCATTCATAACATCTTCTCGGTTCAGCTTCTCAGCATCTTCAGAGTGATGAACTATAAGCATCAGGTCTTCATCAGAACCCCGACCATAATTCGGATCAAAGTATCGCTTTGCAGCTTCGAGCTTTTCTCGATGCTCTGGTTTCTTGAGCTTTTCCAAAAGGAAGTAACTCGCCATTTCATCTCGAGAGATATTTGGTCCGGTATAGAGTCGATGGAGTTCAGGATCAGCAATCGCTGATGGGCACTCCCAGTCGAGAGCAGCTAAGAGTCGAGCATTCTTTTCTGCGAGAGGCAGAAGAAGTCGTTCATCTGCTCCTACCAAGCTCAGGGAAAGCACGGGGTTATCTCCCTCTATATCTATGCTTCTTTCGACAGCCAGATTGTCTTTTGGCTTGCTCGAATGCATGGTCATTCGAAAAGGTTCAGGAACCTTCAGATTCTCTTTTTTTAAACGGCTTTCATAATGTGGGTTAATAGAGATGGCATAGTAGCTTTCTTTTTCGCCATGTTCATAGCCCTTGTAGAGCTCTATGACATTGAAAGAACGATCAAATGCTTCTTTGAGAGCATCCCAGGTGCTACCAAAGACGGTCCCCCCAGCTTTTCGATAACGCTTTACATAGCTATCAGCTTTTTTAGCAATTTTTTTCAGCTTTTTACCAAGGGCCTGTCCGGCTTCACCTTCTCTCACGGTTCTTTCTCTGAGGTTTACAGCTCGAAAGAGGTTGAAGATATAGGTACCGGTCTGCTTGCTTCTTTCTTCTGGGTCAAGTTTATAATTCGACATTTGTCGACGAACTTCCCTATCGAGATCAAAGGAGAATTCCTCAACCATAGCTTCGAGTTCTATACGCTGGCGTGTACGTTCCTTTCGATCTCGAGAAGCGAGCTTGCTGAGAGCCTCTTCTTTTCGCTGAGGAAGGGTTTCTCGAAAAGTATGCAGTCGTAGTCGAGACTCTTTGTCGTACTGGAGGAATCCATCTGTATAGGTCCCATTTTCAAGAGTAATCAAGCTGTCGTATATCTGCCCAGCTTCACGCTCAATCTCATCAGCATCTTTGAGGTTCCAGAAGCCGTCACGTTGGCCTTCTAAACCAGTCATTTCTTCCAGGAAACTCTCCTTTTTTGCTTCGTCAATATTACGAATATGCGCTTGATCAAAAAGCTCATCTGCAAACTCCACCATATGTGCAATATTCACATGGGCAATTTTCGAACTGCTGTTCTGTATCAGTGGTCGCTGAAAAGAACCAGTAGGAGTTAGTTCTGCAGTATTGTTTGCCTCACTGCTAATAGAGCTATCGAGTGCTTCACTTTCAAAATGATCAAGAGTAACGCCATCTGTATTGGTACTGATCATCAGCTTCTTCAAAACCTTCTTCATATCTTCACCAGCTTGGCCAGCTGGAAAGTACTGAACCGTATCGTTGAGACGAATTTCCTTCAGAATTTCAGTGAATTTCAACCATCCATCAAACAGTTTTCTTAGGTTTGCTAACTGACGAAAGCCATTAGGTGGGTGCTGGTCAGATACGTGGCGAAGGATCTGTCGCCCTGTAGTTATATGATCTCCAATTTCTCCTCCATCGAAGACCAGCTGGTTAAGCTCTTTATCAGCAAACAATTCTGAACTGCCCTTCGTCTTACTTGGTTTTCCTAGCAGGCGTTGAAAAAATTCAACACGAATAGTGCTGATACTAACATCAGTTTCAGTTTCAGTTTCAGTTTCAGTTTCATCAATACTGCTATTGTGGGCTTGAGCTTCCTCAGCATCTATATAATCGTTATCGATTGAGTCACCAAGAAGGCTCAAATAGATTTGTTTTTCTGCATCATATTGTTCGAGAAAGGTTTTATAGGTTCCAGAGTTTATAGCTCCTTTACCTCTTTGTTTTTTTAGATCAGCTTTGAGGTTGTCGACTGCCAGAGTAAAGCTCAGCTGGGCATTTTGCAGTTCCTCACGGCGAGCAACTTGATTATTTGCAAAATCAACAGCACTTTCGACGGTTTTTTCAACTTCAGCATATATGGCTCTTATCAGGTGGTAGGAACCCGCAACACTCTCATCTACACGCTCAAAATCTGCGATAAAATTCAGGTATTCAGTGAGCTTATCCATAAGTTTCTGAACCCGAGAACCGGGAGCAGAAAACTCAGCAGGTATGGAGTTCGAAACCTTTTCTCCAAGTGTGTTAATATCTTCCTCATCACCATCAGTGAGGAGGCCCTTACCCTTTTGTAGTCCTTCTGGAAGCTGAATACTGGTAAATGCTTTTCGACGCTTACCAATAGTATCCGCATGGAAAGTCATCATGCTCGATCCATCTGGTTGAAAAGCAAAGCATTCCGCAAACAGCACACCATCGTCTCCTTGGCTCGTATCTACCTTTAGAGTTTTCTTATCGAGCAAGAGGGCCATTTGACCATGAGGACGAGCTTGAAAAACCACATACAGGTGTTCATGAAAGGTGACTTGTCCCAAATACGCTCCTGCTTCATGCCCAAGGTCTACTATGCGCAGTTTGTCAGCATGCTCAACAGCGAGGGCGTTACATATATTCGTGATCTTTACACGACCATTGATAGCAATCTGATCAAATTCAAAACCATTCCTTTCATGATGTTTCCGAACTTCTCCATCGTGTCCCATAAAGAGAATGCGGCGCTCAGTCAGTGGTTCTGCTGTTGATCCCCGTTTCGGAGTCGCTTCAACAGTGAGGTCCAAGAAGGTTCCAGCTCCATAGATCGTCTTCGATCGGGCTTGGACATTTGTAATGCAATGAGTAGTGGATTCAAAGAGATCAATCCTTGAGCCCTTACTCGTTTTAAGCTTTATCTTATGATCTGGATCAGCACGTTCTCCTCCAAGGTCAACTTCCAGTTCGAAGTGACTCCCCGGAAGTGGCTCTCGAATATCGTCCCATACTCTTGGGATTTTGATTTCCAGCTTTTGCGCAAGGCTTTGATGAAACTTTGAGTTCTCGAGAACGACATTCATATCCGCCTGACTGAGTTCTCCATCTCTACGTTCTAATCCAGAAGACCGTTCAAGATGCTTGCCGTGTTCAGTCACCTGGGAAGCCAGTTCACCCTGTTCATTTTCTCTGCACGTTTCTAGGGCAAGATTACTTTCGATCATCACATCATGAGCACTCCCATAAGCAGCTCGCAAGATATGGGGACCAGCAAGTGAGGCAATTTTTTCAGCCTTCCGTAGGCTTGTCTTCTCTTTTCGAGTAATCCGTCCAGCCTTCATCTTTGTTTCGAGGTCTTTAATCGCTTCACGAACTTCAGAGAAACGTTCCTGTAGCTTCTTTTTTTGCTCATCATTCAGCTGTATATCCGCCAGGGTTTTCGGTCGCTCAGCAACTGCCAGAGGCTGTCCAGCCCTTCGGAGGTTCCACACCAATCGTGAGTGATCGCTGTGGAAATCGTAGAGATGTGAGTGATGGTTTATCATCATAGATTCAAGTTCAGGACGTGGAAGAGGCTTTAGGCCTTAGGAGTAGGTTCTTTTTTGTTCTCGTCTTGTGCTGCTGCCTGCCCACTTGGCTCAGCAGATACTTGCTTATCATCTTCCGGTACAGGATGCTCATCTGTTTGAGGATTTTCTTTGTCTTGATTTTCTTCAAGGGCAGCTCCACCTTCAATATCAGGGGTGAGCTCATCTTCAGCTTCTAAAAGAGCTGCACTAAAGACTGGCAAAGCAGCTGACTTAGCAAAGTCAGCAGTTTCGAGGAAAAGGAGGGCAAGGCCAGGTGAGTTCAATTCCAAGAAGGATTCAAGAGCAACACGAGCAATTCGAGGACGTTCAATCGGTTTCAAGAGTTTTTCGATTCTTGCATCGAGTTCATCGTCCTCTCCAGCAACTTCCTTTTCTATATTTTCTGTGTTTTCATCCTCTTCTTCTTCCATTTCCTTTCTCGAAATATTTTGCTCCTCAGCTTTTTTGGCAGCTTCTTTCGCCTTTTCTTCCACTGCATCTTGAGCCTCAAAAGCTTTGATCTGTTCTTCTGTAAACCCAAACTGAACTTGGTAGACTTCTTCCACATCTGCATCATTGCCTGTTTCTTCAGGGTTTGCAGTATCTTGATGATCTGCAGACTCTGCCTCTTCTGAGTTTTGGGCGGAGAGAAAGGTCTTAAAATCAGTTTTTCCAGTAGTTGTGAGCCGTTCGACTTCATCTTCGTTCTTTTCATATTCTATATGACCATCTTTCGTGACCAATAACAGGTTTAGTGAGAACTCGGCAATATACCCATATGCTTTGCGAATATTATCAAGTCGATCAGCATAGGCTTGCAGTGTGACTTGGTATGCCAGCTTCTCTCTCTTGAGCTTGTGTGGCGTATCATCATTAGCAAATATATTTCGAAGGGATTCGATGGCCTTCATTTTTTCAGCAGCCATGGCATCATAAACACTCATATCCATTATTCGATTCTCATATTGAGGGTGTGTAGGGTCGTACTGACGGCTATTAAAATCAGCTAATTCCATCTCCTTCTCATTGATCTCTTCTTCAATTTTTTCAGAGGCTCTTATTAATCTTCGCTGTGTACTCAGAATATCTCGGATAGCATTTTCCTCATCTCTCTGCAGGAGAATTGCTTTTTTTTGCAGATACTTCCACATCGACAGTAAGTCCTGATTCAGAGATTCAATACCATCAAGACTCGATGTGGTTTGATCAGCCTTTGCAACAAAAATTTCATTGATCTTTGGGTGATCGGGACTGGTCTCAGCTAAACGTTTGTACATCACGTGAACTCCAGGATCTTTTTCTCCCATACGTTTGTTCGATTCTAAAAATGCTGCAGTTGTTTGTATAACATCAACAGCACGATCGTTGATTTCATCTGATATGTCGTCGGATTCTTCGTAACCCAGTATTTCTTTACGACGAGCAACTTTTACCTCTTCAGGTCCAAGAAAACGCTTTGAGTAAGCCTTTGCAAATTGTATTCGGTCATGCCGAAACAGCTTTGAAAGAGCTTTTTTATCTCTTATAAGATTTACAAAACTGTTATGGCTTGCAAAAAGCTTGAGGAGTTTCTCTGCTTCGGAAGAAAGACCCGATATACCTGCTTCCACGATACCAACAAATCGCTCAATTTGGCGTCGAGTAGCTCGAGAAACATGGTCAATTTGTTTTGATATAAGGTATTCAGTACTCATTTCTGCAGAAGCCTCGGTACTCATAACTTCAGCTTCATTTTCATCAAGCGCTATACCAGCTGCTTGTGCTAGTGATTTAAGATCCCGTGTTCGAGTCTCGATTTGTGAAAGGGTAGCCTCAAGATTCTGTTTCATCTGCTTGAGCTTTTGCTGACTTTCTTCGTCACTCGTACCAGCCTCCTCGAGTCCTTGTTGAAAAACTGATGACTGCTTAATGATAACGTGATCGAGTAAGCTGAGTTCTTCCTGTACCTTTGCTACAGAGAGTTCCTTTTCTTTGAAGTTCATATTCATGTCCAAGGCTCCCACTCCCATAAACTGACTCACTTTTGGACTTTTCTGCAAGCTTTCAAAAAATGATTGCTGCACTCCTGTTTTTTCTGATTTCTCAAAACTTGAAAAGCTGTTAGAAAGCTTACTCGCTGCCATTCTGAGCCTTTCTAATCTCGGGTAGATGCTGTCAAAATTCTCCATTTCGTCTTGGTTTGGCTCGGTGAGACCCTCTTTCTTCATGGTTGCTTTTGCTTTCTTCGCAGCAGTATATGCTTCATCTTTTTTTATAGAGTTCTGTCTTTCCATGAGTGTTTGGTATTCTTGAGGGTACTCATTTTTTTCTTTCCCTTCATTATCTGGGTCTTCCTCTATCTGTTGTAATTGTGCATCAATTTCAGCGTACTCCTTCAAGAGGATACTTCCTGCATCTACACGTGACTGAAGATCTTGCCAGGTCAGCACTTTGTCAATGATGGCAATCAGGCTTTCTTCGGGGTTCTCACCAAGCGCTTGTTGAGCATCAGTAACAGCAAGTACTTGGTTCTTAAGAGCTTTGAATATTCCTCCAGAGGCATTGTCTTGGAGAGTTGAGATCTGAGCACGAAGCCCCGTAACCCTCTTGAGGTCATTTTCGAGGTTCTGCTTATCAATATCGAGCTGGGTACGCTGCTCATCACTGAGGTTTTGGTTTTCGATAATTGCAGCTGTAACATTCGCAATGAGCTGTTCTTCTGGAGATCGTGTTTTCGATCCGTCAAAATCAAAGTCATCTATATCTCCTGTCAGTTCGTCGATAAGAGTTGCAAATAGCTGAATGCGCTCTGGTATAGCCACTAGAGGGATGAGCTCAGCTTGAGAAGCTACTTTTTCTACAGGTTTTTCAGGCGATCCAGTTTCAATGCTTAAGTCTTCAGGGGTTGGGGTAGGTGTTTCAGGCATGGGAATAGTAATTAAGAACGAGTGAGTAATAATCGGGGCCATTATTGACAACAACGCGAGTGATGTCTATAGAAAATATTTATGTTTTTTCGTCTAGGGTTTCAGGATCGAGAGAATCAACCTGCATTTTGAGAGGAAGTGGGAAACAATACAGCTTATCACTATAAACAACACCTGGCATATAGTTGGGGTTTACTTCAATTTTTGGTGTTCTCCCTTTGTTATTGAGAAAGAGAATATTTTTTTCAATTGAGTACTTGATCACTTCTAGATTGTGATGAATCAAGCGCAGTTGCTGTCGGAGTGCTGGGTATTGGCGCCAAGTTGATGAATCTGAAAAGTCTTCCAAGGGGATGCCTTGAATTTTCCAGCTCCCTTCTTCGAAGTAAAGCTCCATACCAAGTTTTTCGAGAGTTATTTGTTGAGGAGAGGCCTCAAACCAGCGCAATACCGTAAATTGATTTGCTGAAATCCCTTCCTGTATATCAAATGGATTATCAATACCGTTTGATTGGAAGAATTTCAAAAGACTCGCAAGTCCTCTCTGAATGCCACTTACACAGTCCCCTATTTCTTGAATTCTATTGGGAAGTTCTGGAGTTTGCGTTCCTTCTTCGTGCCATGGTACATATTTCCGGTAAAGAGCAGCAAGAGCAACCACAATAGATATTGCCTGTTGATGATCATCAATCTCTAGCAACTGAGCAACAAGGTCCTTATGGAGGTCTAGAGCTGCAGATATCCCTAAGTCATGTTGGACTTTCGTGAAATATGGGATAATAACAGCTGGATTGTGCGTCAGGAGATATACAAAGAGTTGTGCTTCAGGCATGAGCTCGTAAATCCCCATGTTTTCTACAGGGTCAGGCATTGCTTCATCTTGGTACTTTCGAAGAAGCTGAAGAGCAGAGGTAATGCCTCGCGGTCGTATCTGTTTGTCGACAGGGTCTATACCGTAGTGCTGAAGCAGGGTTTGCGATGAGTCTTCTATGGCCAGCAGTTCATTATCAGTGTCTTGAAACTGTGCAACATAGTCATACCATTTGAATTGTTCAGGTTGTGGGATGCTTGTGACTCCAGGGTTAAGCTTCTGTAATGCCAAGACAATACGCTTTTGAGGGCACTCTTCATCTCGTTGTTGAAACGTTCTGAGGGCAGTGAGGACCCGTTTCTGGATACCATCCGGATACTCTGGGGCGAGGTCTTCATGAGTATATTGAGCAGCATCTGGGTCTTCAAAGGCCATATCTTGAGGACTTCGTGGACGAGGAACTCCAGAGCCAACTCCTCTCCCGGTTCCTAAACCCCCGATACCACTTTCTCCAAATCCTCCCAGTCCTCCAGGACTTTGGAGTTGAGCAGCAACTGCAGCAGCAATGCTTGCCTCATCAACTCCTTCTCCAGCTAGTGATGCTTCTTTAAGAGCTTCTCGGACTGCGTTTTGAATAAGCAGTGGGTTGATATGGGCTTTGGGGGCTGATGGGTTTTCGTGTGGGTTATGAGCCTGAGACTGTGCCTGTTGCGAGTCTTGAGATGCTGGGTGAAATGCAGATGGGATAATTGGAATATGCTGGTATCCTCCAGTACTCGGTATGTTGATATGAAAAGTATTACCGCCATGAGAAGTGTTGTTTTTCAGGAGTTGTTCAGCAATCTGCCGAATAAGTTCACCATTGGCAAGGTTGTTGAGGATCAGCTTTCTACCCCACGCTGGAATACCCTTTGGAGATCTTTTCCCATCCAGCTTTCTACTAGTTGGTCTCACTGTCCCTGGATAGAGCACCTCAAGTCTTCTCCATGATTCATTCAAAAAGACTTCAGATGCCTCTTCAGCTTCTTCATCAGTCATCTCATCGTAGTTTGGAATCCTTAGGGGATTTTCGAGTATCGACATATCACTGAAGTAATCGGGTTCTTCATCCATTTCATCAGCTATCTTCTGAAGTTCTTCATCGCTGAGGAGTCCAGACTGATCTTCATCTTCCGGTGTTGTGTTTTCTGAGGAATTCATATCAACGGTAAAAACTTCGCGCGCATGCTAGCAGAATGCACAAAAATCTCTCATGAATGATCTTGTCACCCTGAGAGATTTTTGTGAAATACATATATACTAAGCCTTTGGCTTCTTTGGAGTGTCATCATCGCTTTCATCTTCATCTTCGTCATCCTTCACTTCTTCTTCATCTTTCACTTCTTCTTCATCTTTCACTTCTTCATCATCATTAAATTCTTCATCATCATTAACTAATTCTTCAACATTCACTTCTTCCTCATCTTTCACCTCTTCCTCATCTTTAACTTCTTCTTCGTCATCTTTCACTTCACCACCCTGATCTGAAGGTGCATCATTACCTTCACTGGCTTCTACATCAAAAGCATCGAGATCTTCTAAGAGTTCAAGTGCTTCAGCAGAATCATTATCGCTCACGGCAAAGCCTTCAGAAAAGAGTCGTCGAAGGTGTGTGTTGACTTTTACAGAGTCAATTCCAATCAATTCACGAAGAGCAACAACTCCTCCCATTTTTTCTTGAGCTGCCTCTTCAGAAAACACCGGTACTTCATCATCAATATCTTCAACCGTTACATAGACGGTTATAGCACGTCGAATTTCTTTCACAAGTCGAGATATTTTGCTGTCGATAGTCATCAGCTTTTCTTTTATCAATCGTCGATGAGGTGCTCCACCTGCCTCTACTGCTTCTTCATCGAGACGTTCATCAAGAATTCTCTGTACTTCTGATTCTGTATCGTTATCGAGCTGACCTCGCGTTGTTAACAGTTCATTCTTAG
>CAYGRJ010000022.1:0-9621 GCA_964352285.1 uncultured Candidatus Peribacteria bacterium | reverse complement strand
TTCTTGGTCATTTGCCCTTTTTCATTCTCCTCGAGAACTCGGAAGAATACTTTTTCATTTACCTCAATCTTAACCACATAACGAGCCTGTTCTAGGCCTTCATTGTAATTGAGCAGCTCAGGTCTCATTTCTTCGAGAGGAGTGATTCCTTCTGCATAGTAACCTTCTCTTACGGTCAGATCCTTTTCAAATCGGATCTCTTCACCCAGGAGTAATTCATAACCATCTGTAACCTTCACCTGTTCAGGACGACAATTGTATTTCTTGGCATAATGATGCTGAAGTTTGGCCTGAAAACCAGCTCTCAACTTTCCAGAAGTATCTCTGTAGTTCTCAAAACCAGGAATTGCATCAAGTACCATCGGATTGATTCGAATATCTCCATGCTCAAGAATTGCTTTTCGAACAGCGTCTTGGGTCAGACGATGTCTCTCTTCTCGTGGAGCTGAATACTGATTAAGCCAGCTTTCGTTGCTTGTACCTTCTTCAAAGATAGACGGATCTAGTTCATCTGATCCCCCTGTGTAGAGTTCTTGGTAGTCCTTGCCGAACTGGTTATTTCGATCAGTCATGTCCCCTTTTATAACTTATGTACTATGTTACTCTGTTTTTTTGCAAACACAAGGAATATTCGGGGCATTTTCGTGGTATAATGGTTATAAGTAAATGATAAAAATGGCTAAGAAATTTACACTTTCAGGAGATGACGAAGGATTTAATCCTGCCGACCATGAGCAATGGAAAGCAGATAACCTGAACCCTGATGGGACTATGAGAACGAATCTTAATGACATCGCACTGCAGGTTGGTCATGCGGTTCGGGCTCTTGATGGTGATCAGCACAGTGCTCAAAATCTTGACCTCCCCCACATGAATAACTTAGAAAGACTTCTCCAGCATGACCTTATGCCTGCAGTCCTTCTTCTTGGCGCTGATATCAAGGCACCAGCTGATCTTCTTATAAGAGAAAAAAAACTTGAGAGAATTGCTGCTGCCGCCTTTCGTCTTGATGCTGATGAGGTTCAGGTTCAGCATATTACTCGTGTTGTTGCTTCAGGTGCTGAAATTCAGTCACTTGCACCGTTTTCTTATCTTGATGAGCGCGCCAAAGAATCAGGGTCAGCTCAGCTGATCGATCATTTGGATTTTTCAAAGAAGAATACTCTTGATCAGGTTTTTCTCGTCACCCTAAAAAGAAGTCATGAAGCTCACTGGATGGAAGACATTGGTGGGACCTTAGTCCCTTGTGGAACGAGAATTCAAGCTCCAGAACGAGCTACACAAGACAAGTACGTTCGTGTTCAGTCACATGCTCTTGAGGAGAAGCCAAGCTTTTCTCGAGACGCTTTGGGACCTTATATGACTTGGGATGAATTCTTTCCCTCTGCTCAGAAAGAACTCGAGCAGCATTATAGCGGCCAGTTGAATTCAGACTTTGAAGCTGAATTAATGAATATTGGGATTCCTGGTCAGAGTGGACCAATAGTTAGAGTGACGATAAGGAATGGAGAACAAGAGCTGTTGTCATTAACTCACCTTGTTTCAAATGAGTTGAGTGCATCTTTTATGAGAATGATGAAGGCTAAGAATGACAATGCTCAACAAAAGCCAATTGGAAAGTTTGGTTGGTTAAAAAACTTGTTGAGAAAACCTTAAGTTCTTATGCAGAAGATTATCTAAAAAACCTGTGTAATATCACAGGTTTTTTAGATAATTTTAGAGTAAAGATAGTAATAGTATTAGAGAGCTTGTTGTAGAGCCCTTAGAACATCAATAACAAAAGGGTTTAGAAGTGATTTTTGCTCGACTCTGATTTCTTGAATCCTCAGCTCTGGATTACCCATCGATGGATAGACAGCATTCCCCATTAAGAAATGATTCCATACTCGAGAGTTTTCAAGTGTCACCACCTGATCTTCCAGCTCTTCAATTCTTTCACCATCTACATCATTGATGAGCTTAGTAATACTCTCCAAGAGGTTCAACTCTCCACCAGTGTTTTGAAGCGCTCCCTGAAAACTTTCCACAGCATCCTCAACAGAATTTGGATCTGATTTACCGAGATCATCGAAATCTGCAGGATCATCTTGGTTGAGAATTTCTTGTTCTGAATTCCCGAGAATGCTGCTCTCATCAGTTTGTTGCGCTTTCTCTATAGCAGAATTCAACCTCTTTCTCGCTGCTTCTTGTTGCTCTGGACTCAGCGTTCTAATGGCTTCTTCAAAGTCTTGTTTGAGTTTTTCTATGCGTTTTTCACGGGCTTCAATTTTCACAACAAGACGACTTGCCTCACCTGCATCCTCTCCTGCTCTACTCACACTAACCAAATCATCTAGTGCTTTGTTTTCTAGACTGATGACCTTTTCGTAAGCTTCGATATGGGCTTCAAGATTTAAATCTTGACCAGCACTTCCCTTCTTCAGCTTTTTATCAGCACTATTTGGGTCACCTAGCTGGAATAAACCATCATTATAGTCCATTTTTTCCGGTCTTCGATTTACCACTGCTCTTCCACCTCCTTCCTGCTTGGTCAAGTAGCGAGCAAATGATCCCCCTTCACCAAAGGCTTCGAGTGGAATCACCACCCCATTCTTCACATAATATGCCTCGAGTTTGAGTGCCTGGAATGGAGTTCCTGAAGCGTGTAAGTATGGCTTCCCTACGATGACAATGTCTGGATGACTTCTCAGCTTCTGATAGAGATTCACCAACCCTTGAGGAGAAGTGGCAATATCAATATCGTTTGGCACCTGTTTTGAGAAGCTCATGTTGAACAGAGAAAGACTTCCGAAGAGAGCAATAGGTTGACCTTCGTTTCTCACATCTGTAAGTGCCTCCTGGATTGTGGTTCGAGCATCCAGGACAAACTGACGCTGATCAGCATCACTCAGAGATGAGAGGTCTTTGAAGGTTCCAGCCTGTAAGAGTCCCTCGAGAACAGCCTGTCTTTGATCAGCTGGAATCATACTGAGAAGCTCTTGTGCCGAATCACTCAAGCGAGTCTCTGGAGCTGTAATTAATTCTGAATCTTGAGTTATTGCATCTTTTTGACGAACTCGAGCATCCACACCACTGTTATTTGTAACCCTTACTCGTTCTCCACTGAAGATTCCGGATGTTTGAGGCTCAATGACAATGTTCTCGAACGTTGTCTTTTTGTTCAAATCGAGTGGATAGTATGCACCCGTTCTCGAGTCGACTAATAAATAGTTGTTTCCATCTCTCCGGATCTCTACTCGTGTTTCTCCAGCAAAGATGGTCAAATTTTGACCCGACTTGAGTTGGTAATCTGTTCTCTTTCCAGCTGTAATTGCTTCGTTATTTGGCGTACCAAAGATAAAGGTTTTCATTCGTGAGAGTACACTCTTAGCATCTGCGTTAAGCATTATCCTCTCCTTTGTTGTATCAATACCTTCTCTACCTGTATCAATCCCAAGAGCATTTTCTACAGCCTTGATATACACATTTCTTAACTCTGGACTCAGGATGTCTCCAAAGTTTGTTGTGTAGTCGGTATCTTGAGCATTGTTATTAAGAGTGACTTTTTCACCATGAATACTGAAGAACAGTGTCCAAGCGAGTGCATGAGCATCAAAACCTTCATATCCAACATCATAACGGCTTCCACCTAACTGACTTTCACTATCTGTATCCTTATTCTTTATTAAAATCTTTTCCGCAGCTGGATCACCGACGATTATTGTTACATCATATGTTCCATCAGCTGCTTCATCGATACCCTTTACACCTGGCGAAGTGAGAGGACTCGAGAGAATCCCTTTAATCCCATCGCTGTTGAGGGTGAAGTTTCTTCGTGGATCACCAAGTGGGTAATCTGCAGGCTCCCCTCTGTACAACACACTATCCAAATCTGCAATGACGGGTTCGAGAACTGGTGTTCCATCTTCATGGAACCTTCCGGTGTTTCGAACCAGGATGTTTTCTCCTTTAATATCTGAAACTACTAATCCCCTATCGTGAAGATCCTGAAGCAGTCGAATAGTATCTTTTGCGAAGTAATCTGCCTGCATAGATGAATCGAATTGCACTTCCTTAAATTCGAGAGCTTTATCACCTGAATCTACAAACTCTGTGATAATCGTTCCCATCAGTGGCGGCTGCCCCCTTACCACTCCATAAATCTTTGCAATTCCGTGTGGCATCTCAGTATTTGATACGTGTTCATTGACTGCTAAAGTCTGAAGAACTGTCTCAAGTGATAACCTTCCTTGTAGCACATCTTTAACCACGACCATTTTTACCTCACCGGCTGGTGTCATTAAGACTCCTCGGTACACTGTACCTACTCCCCCTTGTGCAATAAATTTCCCTTTGTATACTCGAGTACCGTCTGGCAACGTAATTCCTTCATCATTTCTAACGGCTTCTATTAGATCCTGGTTATCACCTTCTCTAGTGCTGAGTTCATCAACTAAAACCTGTCGCTTAAAGACATCAAAATTAAATGACGCTTGTTGTCCTGTTTGTTGAATCGGAGTGAAGTCCTTTCCATTGAGTTTCCCAAGCACGAGTTCACCTCCTATTACCGCTACACCGTGATACTGATCAGTTCCGACTTGTTGTGAGGCGTAGAACCTTCCCGTGCTTATTCCCCCTTCTTGGATGGTAAATCCTCTTGGCGAATCAATCAGGATTGAAAGGGAGTCAACATTCACATTTTCTCCAGTCTCCCTGACCGCCTTTCTAATGCTTCTGATATCTGCTCTTTTCGCTCTCAGAAGGGTTTCCTCTTGAGTTCCTCGGACCTCTGGATTAACCGCGAAGAAGAGTTCGAAATCAATGGCTTGCCCAAAGAGAGTTGAATTGGAAGCCTTCAAACGCGTAGCGATATACTTCTTCAGACGAGCAGGAGAAACAAATTCGTTTCCTTCCGCATCCTTAAGATCGAAGACAGAATCTGTTCCTTCTACAACTGCCTTCATTTCAGGCACGAGATCAACTGGGTAAAATGCACGAGCATCTCTCAAGATCTGCTCGAAACGATACAGCTCTTTTACTTGTGGAACATCCAGCTGCAAGCGCTGAAGCTGGATTTGGTACCATGCTTTCTTCAGGGCATTTGACTCTGAATTGATCAGCGTCGTGATTCTTCGAATATCCACAAGTCCGTTAAACCTTCCTTCAGAAACGATCTGCAGAATTCGTGAATCAAGACTTGATACCGCAGGGATAAAGTCAGTAAGGGCATCCAACACTCGTCGGGTGTTCTTGATGGTGGTCTCATTTGTTGACTTGTTTACTAATTCTAAGAGCCCATTTAGCGTGGTAAGGAACTGAGCACTTGGTGCAAAGGTGTTGTTTCCACTTTCAAGATGACTCTTCACTTCTTCGAGGAGAGATTTTCCAGATGAAATATATGGAGCATTCCCACTGAGTGAGTTGATCGTTTTATTGATCGTGTCCACGAGCCTATTTTCACTGGAAACTGTTGGACGTTGAGTTCTCCTTTCTCCATCATGAGCTGTATAGCTTCTGTTTGATTCGAAGACTTTTCTCATTTCAGAAATTTTTGCAAAGTTCTCTACATCGAGACCAGCCTCTCTGAGTCGAGCACCAAAAGTATCGATATCTCCGATTCTTCCTCCTTCCCTCATTCCATAATAAGTCGCGAACATTTCATCCATGACTGTCTTTATGAATGCATTATCTCCATTTCTAATACGAGATGAGAGCTCGCTTGGAGCCATCCCTAGATTCTTGGCAGTTTCATTCAGAAGACCTTGTTGATCTGGCTTGAGTTGGTCAGAGAAATCACCAAGGTTCTTCACATAAGTCGTCAATGCAGCTAGAACTCCTGAGAATTCTGGGCTGTTACTGAGGATATTGAAGGTTCGGTGAATATTTTCATGACGGATAAGCTCACGATAGAGTTTTACTATTTCTCGGTTTACATTCGTTTCTTGAGATTGAGATAAATTCGCATTTGGATCTAATCCAAGATTTCTTAGTGCCTGCAAACGAACAGCCTCACTATTGAATACTATTTCACCTGTACTTTGAGAATAGTGTGCGAGTTCTGCCCCAACTGTTTGAAAATTGTCTTGGATGAAACTCGCCTCTGAGGTGACTTCTGGATCGATTTTTCCACGTGCTACCTCATCTTCATATACTTTTGACAAGTAAGCTGAGATAGTTGTCGCTCTGACGGTTTTCTTTTGATCATTAGTAATCAACTCGCCTTCTTCTGCGTTGGTCACGTTGAGTTTTCCATCTTCTCCTAGAAGACTGGCTGAAATAAGATCAGCAGATCCTCTCAGTGTGAGACTTTCACTTCTGAAATCCCGCTGGATATCAGCAAGCTGATTTACTAATCGAAGACGTTCAGTCAGAAGTTCCTGTCGTTGTTGAGAAGTGAGATCTGTTTTGAGTGCGATATCAATAGAAACGAGAGATTCCTTTATCCGGTCACGAGCGCTCATCATGATATCTTGATTCTCTGTGAGGATTTTTCCATCGAGGTTCAGAAACATTGCTCCAAAGAAATTTTCGTAAGACTGAAGTCGTTTTTCTGGGTCTTGGATCTTTGACTCCACCTCGACCTGGTACTGGAAGAGTATGTACTCAAGTGAATTCATCCCCATTGAAAGTGCTTGAATTTCAATGTCTTGGAAAATACTATAGATTGTTGATTCTATATCTGTGTTAAATTTGAAGTTATTGATTTTTCTCCAGAGACTAGAATCTTGGGGAAACAAATCTCTGAGATTGAGCAGATAGTCTTGAACGGTACCTAACTGATCGAGAATTTTTATAGTTGCATCAAGATCCAACTCAGCTCCGTACCTATTCATCAGCTCTCTCGCCGTCAGATAATTTACAACAAATGACTTTACATTCCCTAAAGGATTGACGAGTTTGCTTGAAATTAATTTTTGGACTGAAGTGAAGACTGGCCCTCCAAACCCTTGACCCCTTAGATCACTTCGGAAAGCAATAAGGTCTAATGTCACATGATTGAGAGTGAAGGTTCGTTGCATATGAAACATCATGCTTGCGAAATCAATTCGATTGTATGAGAGTAATCCGTTGTATGATTTTTTCAGGTTAGCAACTGTATCTACCATGATACTTATTTGAACTCCTCCTGGTTCATCTATAGATGGGTTTACAGCCTGTACGATCACTATTTCATTGGGATCCTTGCCTTCAAGTGCAGCTGTTAACTCAGATCGAAGCTGAGATCGTGTCAGGTTCAGAAGTTTTACAACATCTGTTGGCTTCCCGTTTTGTTGGTTCACATACTCCAGAAATTTTGCACCTTCTCCCCCAAGGAGATCTTTTGGATTGTTTTCTGAGAGTTTATTTGAAAGATAGGTCTTTCTTGCATTGTCTAGTCGTGCTAACGCTTCATTGATTAGCGGAAGCCTTGTATCTACTGCATCTGCGATCGCATACTCAGTTTGAGACTTTATGACTTTATTTAGTTCCGCGATTTGTACTTTCATCTCTAGAGAAGCATCGAAATCGAGTTGACTAACCTTTACTACTGACCCTTTTTTATCCACCGTGATAAATACATCCAATGTGTGCTCACCATTTTCATAATCAGAGAGATATGCTTCTATAGTGTTCCCAGAAAGGTGGAGTTCGGTACCACCTGGAACAGCAGAAGCATCTCTCTTCACCAGCAATACCACATGTTCTCCAGAACCTATGTTCCTCTGCAATTGTGCCTCTCGAATCTTGGACTCTATAGACTCTCCTCGTGTTTCATCTACTATGATTTGTTGTACTGATGCTGGATTTGAAGGTCCCGATAGGTAGTTCCATACTTGTGATGTAATCCCTCCAGCTATTTGCTGAGGAGATAGACTGGATATACCTGCTTTTATGCTTTCAGGACTTGTATCTATGTCATTTCGTTCAGAGAGAAGGTCTTTTTCGAACTGAACAACATCTTCTATTAGCTTCGGATCTACAGAACCAGCTTCCAAGGCCCGGATGGCATCTTTTACTTCTTCTAGGTTCACCTGACGCTTCCCAGAGAGAAGGTCCTTTATGTTTCCTACAAGTCTTGTTGTGTCTCCTTCTAGCCGTGTTCTTCGTCCCAGGGTTGTGTACCTTGCGGCTCCAAAGTCATACCCTTGATGAGCAAGCTCATAGAAGTTCTCAGCGGTGAGTGTAATTGTTTGATCTTTACCATCCTTACCAGGGATAGTCATTTTACTACCTGGAAGAAGAGCAAAGAAACTGTTGAGGGTTTGTTCGAAAATTGGATTTCTTGGAATTTCTCCAGAACGAATTCCATCTGCGTAGTAGGCCACAAACTCATCGATAGTTTCGAGATCAATTTGCTTCCCTTCTGAAATTCTCTTTTCGAGATCTTTCAGCTTCTCTCCCTTCAATCCTGCTCTTGCTAGGAGTTTTGCATCTTTCACCAATTGGTTATAGACGGCTCTCTCTTTGGATGTCAGAGGATCTCCTGCTCTCTTTTTGGCAACAATTGCTTTATTTCTTGGACTTGCTCGGTTGTTCAGCGTTTTACTAACCCAACTCGTAAAGGTGTCTATGACATCCTGACGGGCTAGTGTTTTTTCAATAGCTGATGAAGCTTGTGCCTCCATTTCACCAAGGATGAGTCTGAACAAGAGATGAGAGTGTTCATGTGTGAATGCTCGATCTTCAACTTTGGCTCTTTGTTCATCTATGAGCACCTTTTGTTGTGGTTTTCTCAAAGTATCAAACCTCAGACCCGAAAGGCTTCCACGTGTAGGAATTCCAAGCCTTCTTCCTGCTCCTTCTAGTGTTTCCACTCCAGCTATAGGATCTTCATCGAAAATCCTTTTGGCGTCGATCTCTGCTAGCTCATCGAGCTTTGTTTGGTTGTAAACCACACGGCCATCGTGAGTAACATGAGCTTCTTCTACCCCATATTTTTGAATATTCTGAGGATCTTTTACCCAGTCTTCTTTGTTGATACTGCTATCAATTTCTTTAGCCTGACTAAGGTCATCGAACACTTCACTCAGATATGAATCTGTTGTTTCAGCACGAACGTAAGCTTTCCAGTTGGTTTCTGGAGTCACTCCTTGTTCATTGATTTGATCTTGAACTTCATCAAGTTTCTCCTTTAGTGCCTCAGGAGTCTTATCAGCAAACTCAGGGTCAATAGCTCTAGTTTCTTCACGAGCCTCCATAGTATCTATTGCTGCATCTCTTACATTCAACCAGTTAAAGAAGTTAAGAGAAGCAAAACTTGTCTTAAAGAATCCCTTAAGAGAGCCAAGAAACCTCTTTTCTGCCTTAACCTGTTTCTGTCGGCGATCTGTTCCTTCAGCCTGATCCTTCCCTACCGCTTCTATTTCTCGTTGATCAAGTTCACCCTCAGTACGAACCTCTGTATCAGGAGACACTTCTTGAAGAGTTAATATGAGGTTACTCATAAGTTTAGTGACAGTGTCATGATCAATTGGTTTTGGATTATAGATATCTACTGAATCATCTATAGCCTTGATGACCGAGTCTGCACTTGAATTCAATTTTGATTTGATATCATCTGAAATGAGCGAGCTAAAATCTGACTCTAAAGCTCTTCCTGCTCCATCCTTACCTGAGACTAGAAATTTTACTATTTTGGCGGCTGCATAGGCATCTATCCTT
>CAYGRJ010000021.1:0-9758 GCA_964352285.1 uncultured Candidatus Peribacteria bacterium | reverse complement strand
AAGAAGCCTTCAAAGAGTTCATGATCGGCATGATGAAGGAGATGTAGATCCTATTCCATAAGCACCTACACCTTCTAAAAGGGGCTTTTTTCTGCTATAATATGATGATTATCAATTAATTTCCACGATGACTGACACCCTCAACACGCTCGATCAAGAAGAAGAAAGCGGGATGAATACGGCAACACCAAAAGAAGAAACCTCTCCAAATGTAGAAAATGAACAAGAAAGGAGCAAGTTAGGGGTTTTCGGCGTCTTCGCAGAAGAATACAGAGAAAGACATCCAATTACTGATCCGTTCATGACTGAGGAAAGAAAAGAATCGATTGATGTACACACCGCACAACTCTTGTTTATAGAGGCACTAAAATCTAAAACACTCTCGCTTACAGTCGATCAAGTTGAAGGACTCATAGACGCTCAAAATGAAAAAATAGAAGCTAGCTACGATGCAACAATAAACATAGGTGCAGTCATTGAAATACTCGATTGCTTAGATGGAAAAATAAACGTCTTTTTACTAGATGGATTTATTCTAGCAATGAGACAGCGGTAAAAGGAGTTCATCGATACTCAACACCATGAAAAGTCTCCCAAAAAAGGCCTTTTTCTGCTATAATAAGAGGATGACTCTGAGCCTATTAAATGCTTTTTAGCTCATGCCCCTCCTCGACATCACACTCCGACAGTTCCTCCAATTCGCGGTTTATGCAATCCCGGCTGTGCTTTTTTGGTACTTCCTGTTCCGATTCCAAAACCGAAAAGCCCTGCATCCAGACTTAATACGAGATACCTTTTTCATCGGAATCTTCTCAGTGATTCCCCTCTTTTTGTACCAATACGCCTATACCCACTGGGCACCGATGCTCAGCACGGAATATCTAGGAGTGATTCTCAGCAACCAAGGAATTGTGACGAGTATAACCCAAATCGTTATTGGCTTCTTGGCCATGGGTCTCTCATTCGTCGCGATCATCGGTGGCTTCACGATTTTCTATTCATTGTTCACCAAAGAATCACTCAGCAACACACTCAAGGCCTTACTCTCTGAACCGCTCAACTTCGGAGCATCATCTCTGATTTTCTTGGTCGTCTTGCTCATTGATGTAGGTTTGAGAACTTTTACCCCATGGCATTTACCATCTGGCTTAATCGGAACAACCTTTATCCTCGCGATGCTCGAAGAATACTCAAAGCATCTCATCGTCAGACTCTTCGACGATCACAAGATCAAAAACATCGCTAATGCTATCGAGTTCAGCATCATCGTGGCACTCAGCTTCGCCTTTCTCGAAAACATTATCTACTTCACCAACAACACTTCAGGAGACCTCCAAGGAATCATCATCGGAAGATCCATTATATCCATGCTAGGGCACATCATATTCTCAGCCATCTTTGGGTACTACTATGGACTGTCAAAATTTGCAAAAGAAGTCATGACCGTACAGACCATCGAAACACATGCACCAGCCTTCCCTCAGTGGATCTACAACATCTTCAGCTTCAAAACCGAAAACACCTACAAATCTCAAAAGATATTCGAAGGCCTGATCTTCGCAACACTGGTCCATACGGTCTTCAACCTCTTCTTGCAGTACAACTTCCTGCTAGGAGTGCTTCCCATCCTGGTAGGTGGAGGCTTTATGATCTACCTGATGCTCAACAGTGACATCACCCAACGGGAACTCTCACTGGTAGGTTCAAAAGAAATGCCAAGTGAAGACTTCGAAAAACTCACCTGGAAAATCTCAGTGATGAAGCATTTGCAGAATATAAAAAAACAGCACCCTGATCAAAATGAACCTGAACGAAAAGTAAAATCAGTAAAAAAAGCTCTTAAAAAGATCAAAGAAGAACATCCCGATAAGAAAGACTAGCTCTTATACACATCTTTGCGAAATCCAACTCGATAAAGTCGGCCTTTCCCATCAATCTTGGCAAACAATATCCTTATCCCTTTCCACCTCACTCTCCAAAGGGGTTGATTTCTAAGTTTTTTAACATCTAAACCTTCCAAATCAAGAGATATAATGCGTGGAATGATTTTATTCACAATATACTGACGCTCTTTTTTTGTAAGTTTCTCGAGAAATTTTTGAATCTTATCCATCTATTTTCTTTAAAGCCTGCACAAATTCTTCATGGCCAACTCCATTTGGAAATATTAGCCCCTCTTCATTGTCGGTACTATATTCTTGAACTTCAAGTTCTTGAGATGGATACAAGGGAGTCATGACAATACTCTTTCCATCAAAAACAGCATGGAAAGCTTGAGCATCAAGAGCATCTCTCCATTTCTTAGGAAGCATAATCTGTCCTTTATTTTGAGGAGTCACTACCACTGAATCAGTCATAATTCCAATTATTAGAAATTCCATTTATCAGAATAGCAGAAAAACACAATATAATCAAGCGGTGGAACCATTAAACTTCACATTCCTCCTGAAGGCTTTTTCTGCGATAATGAAACCGAAATATACTGCTTAAAACTCAGGAATGAATCACGAAATCGCTGTCTTAGACTTCGGAGGACAATACGCACATCTCATCACGAATAGAATACGACGACTCGGCGTCCACGCGGTGATTAAAGATCATGATAGCACAGGGGAAGACCTCAAGGACTTCGCTGGGGTCATCCTTTCTGGAGGACCTCAAAGCGTCAACGGACCAGATGCCGTATTAGCAAATCCAGAAATCTTCGAGCTGGGTATTCCAGTTCTCGGAATTTGCTACGGCCACCAAGTGACCAACAAAATTTTAGGAGGAACGGTAAGCCCTGGCCATACAAAAGAATATGGGAAAACGAACCTCCATATTGATCACAAAGATGGAATCTTTGCCGGTATCGATCAAGAAACCCTCCGAGTCTGGATGAGCCACTGGGATGAAGTCACCGAGATTCCTTCTGAATTTGAAGTCCTCGCTCATACCGATATCAATGACTTTGCAGCCGTTGGAAATCTCCAAAAACATATCTACGGTATCCAGTTCCATCCTGAAGTGACTCATACCGAACAAGGGATGAAGATCCTCGAAAACTTCGTGAACATCACCGGTGCAGAGAAGACTTGGGATACCGCACACTACCTCCCAAGTATTTCTGAACAGGTAAAAAAACAGGTCGAAGAAGCCGGGAGAAAAGTCTTCATGCTCGTCTCTGGAGGAGTTGATTCAGTCGTTGCTTTCACCCTCCTCAACAAAATCCTCGGCAAAGAAAACGTCGTCGGACTCCTCGTGGATACTGGCTTCATGAGAAAAGGAGAAGTCGAAGAAGTCATGAAAGCACTTGGGGAGCAAGACATGGACAACCTTCATGTGGCAGATGCCAAAGAAGAATTCTACCAAGCGCTCGAAGGCGTCTCTGACCCTGAAGAAAAACGAGCCATTATCGGAAAAAAATTCCTCGATATCCAAGCCAACAAGGTCAAGGAACTCGGGCTCGACCCAGAGCACTACATGCTCGGACAAGGAACCATCTACCCAGATACCATCGAGTCTGGAGCAACTAAAAATGCTGCCAAAATCAAAACCCATCACAACCGGGTTCCAGAAATTCAAGAAATGATCGAGAAAGGATTGATCATCGAACCCCTCGAACAGCTCTACAAAGACGAAGTTCGACAACTCGGAGAAGCCCTTGGTCTCCCCCACCACCTGGTTTGGAGACACCCCTTCCCAGGACCAGGCCTCGCCATAAGAATGCTCTGCACACCACATGAAGTGCCCGTCATTGCGAACCTGAGCGAGTCGGAGACGAGTCGAACGGTGCGGCAATCTGGGCCCGAAAATGGAGAAAGTGAACAGCAACAGGCTTCAGCTTACCTAGAAGAGCATGGCATGGATGGCCTGATCCTCCCTATCCAATCCGTAGGAGTACAAGGTGATGCTCGAACTTACCGTCATCCAATTGCCATATGGCCTGCCCGCCGTAGCTCAGAGAGCGAAGGAGGGCCAAAGGACGGAGCCTGGGACAGCCAGTGGAACAAAGAAAAACTTCAAGAAATCTCTACAGAGCTCACCAACCGTTTCGAATCCATCAATCGAGTCATTTATTCCTTCACAGGTGCCATAGAATCAGCTGAACTCATCCCCGACTGTTACCTCACAGCAGACCGTGTACAAACCATTCAAAACGCCGACAAAATTGTGATGGATGAAATCAACAGTTTCGACCTGGAAGAAAAAGTCATCTGGCAATGCCCTACCGTCCTCCTACCACTTTCAATCAACAATACCGTCATTGCGAGGGAGGAACGACCGCGGCAATCTCTTCCCGACGGTACATCAGAAGCTGTGCTCCTCCGCCCCGTCTCCTCCATCGACGCCATGACAGCTGACTTCGCCATGATCTCCACCGACCATCTTCAAAAAATCCTCGACCAGCTCAAAGAACTCAACCCTTCTGGAATCTTCTACGACCTCACGAATAAACCACCAGGGACCATTGAGTGGGAGTAAAAGCACCCTTGAGTTATTGTACAGAATTCTGTACAATAAACATGCACAAAAAAATTATTAATAGGGGCACATGGATACTCAAGCACTCAGCAATGCGAGAAAAAACCTTTCTCAACTCGTTCAGTCAGCACAAGAACAAGGCACTCAACATATCATCACCGTAAACGGCTCAAATGCCGCCATGCTCATGAGTTATGACGACTACGAAAGCTTAGTAGAAACGCTTGAGATACTTCAAGACAGCAAAACGATGAAAGCCCTCAAGGAATCCGAAGAAGAAATCAAGCGTGGAGACACCATCACTTTAGAAGAACTTCAAGAAGAATATGACACCAATACTTCTCTCAAAAACAGCTAAAAAGGGTTTCAAAAAGCTCCCCAAGCAGCTGCAAAAGAAATGTTTAGCCGTCCTCAAGTCACTATCAACTGATCCAGAAAAAGGAAAAAGACTCGAAGGCCCACTTTCGGAGTATTTCAGTATTCGGCTAGCAATCTACCGAATCATTTATAAGAAAAAAGGCAAACAAATCATTATCACCGTAGTCTTGATTGAACCAAGAGGAAAAGTGTACAAAAGGCTCCGAAAGAAAGCCTAACTACCCCATCTGCAACTCGCCACTCGCATTATCGTCATCGTCATCCTCTTCATCCCATTGCGTTTGAGGCTTCAAGCGCTTTGATTCACGCATAGCCTTTTTATTGATTTCACGACTAAGCTCTAGAGCATTATCAAGTTCTGTATCTTTTTCACCAGTTCCTTCCGCCAAAAAACCACCATCTTCAGCACTAAAGAGTTCATCACCCCAGAGAGAATCTGCCTCTTCACCATCCAAATATTCAAAATACTCATCCTCATCAACTTCAACCATATCGCTTCCATTCTGCTCAGGGCTCATATCAACCACTGCAAAAATATCATCATGGTTTCCTTCCATAAACTTCTCAACATCTAACTCCCAATCTTCTGGTTCTTCATCATGATCTTCCAGAGATGCCTGTTGAAACTCTTGCTCAGATAATGAAAGAGTCATATAAGCCATTAGCAACATCAGATTTCTATTCATACCAGGCTGAGACCCCAAAAAACTCATAAATTGAGCTGGTGAAACCACCTGCTCGTATTTATTATCAACTACAACATCACCAAACCGAGAAAGATCTTTAGGCCCTTCAAAAAAATCTCCCCCGAACTTAAAATTCTCAACAGACATAAATCCCCTTTATTATCGAACACATTATACGGATTCTCAGCAGTCCTTCAAGCCTGAGTCAAACAGTTTGCTGTAACACCCTGATACAATTCACGTATGAAGAACTGAGCAACAGACCTCAGCTCAACCTTTGTTTCTTTATTCACCTCCATGAAAAAGTTCTCAGCACTCGTTCTCTCGGCAGTATTTGCCATGGGATCACTCCTCACGATTCCGCCATCACAGGCACAAAGCAGCAAGTTTGCTGACGTCCCTGACGATCACGAATACCGTGCTGCAATCCAATACCTCAAAGACAGAAGTATAGTAGAAGGTTATGCAAAAGAAGGAGAAAGCGAGCGAGAATTCCGAGCCGATTATGAACTAAACAGAGCTGAACTCACCAAAATCATGGTAGAAGCGCAATACGGCGAAGAGGAAATCAACAATTGCTACACAGAAAAAGAACTGAAAAACTGGAGCGATATGTACTTTTCGGATGTAAAACTCTCGGACTGGTTCGCCAAGTATGTTTGTGTTGCCAAAGAAAACAATATCGTTGCTGGCTACCCCGACGGAACCTTTAAACCCACAGCTTCGGTAAACTTTGCAGAAGCTGCCAAAATTATTAGCACAGCCATTGGACTCCAAACCAGTAATCAAAATGGAGATCAATGGTTTACACCCTTTGTAAGAGCTCTCGAAACTCGACAAGGTATTCCTTCGACCATTAAAAGCTTCCCAAAAATCATCACCAGAGGAGAAATGGCACGCATGATCTATGCCGCCAAAGAAAACAACGTCGGTGGTAAAAACCTGAGCCTGAGCTCACTCGCACTATTAGATCAAAAAAATACAGAACTTCCACAAATCCAATCTTGTGATGCCCTCAAAGAGAAGCTCTATATCGAAGACTTCCCTACAGTAGGACTTTATGGAGAAGACGACGTGATGATGCTCGATTCAGCCGAAGAATCCGTTGGTGCACCTGCGCCCATGGCAGCTACTCGAGAAAGCAAAAGCATCGCACAAACAGGAGCTGGAAACGCAGCATCCGAAGACTTCTCCACCACCAACATTCAAGTGGAAGGAGTCGACGAAGCCGACATCGTCAAAAATGATGGACAATACATCTACCTGATAAAAGGAAACAGCATTCGAATCATCGACGCCTACCCAGGGAACAATATGGAAGAGGTCAGCTCCATAGAAGTCGACGATGAAGACTTCCAGCCTCAAGAATTTTACATTGATGGGGAACAGATGGTGATCGTCGGAAGACTCTATCGAGAACGTTACTACCCAGAACCTATGCCTTTTGTACGAGCAAGTTCTCGTATCGCACCAGGATATGGAGGTAACTACAGCAGCGACAGAATGAAGGTTTACGTCTACAACATTCGAAACAAAAAACGACCTGTAAAACAACGAAGCGTTGAAGTCGAAGGAAGCTACCTCAGCTCTCGAAAAATTGGAAAGAACGTCTACTTTGTACTCAATCACTGGCTCCCTCACTACAGCATAGCCGACGACACCCCAGGTGAAATGTTGTTACCTCGCTACAAAGACAGTATCTCCGACAGTGTCGAAAAACCTCTGGTTCGATGTCCGAATATTCAGTACTTCCCCGGTTCAGAAGAACGCAATTACTTAATTGTAGCGGCCTTAGACATCAGCAAAAACACCCAGGAAATGAGCCGAAAAGTGCTCCTCGGAAATAGTCAAAACATCTATGCTTCTCCACACAGCCTCTATGTAGCAACTCCAGAGTGGAAAGATACCGTAACTCGTAAACCAGGAAACGACTGGATTTACCAAAGTGAAGAAAACACCCTGGTATACCGCTTCAAGCTTGAACCTGGAAATATCGAATACCAAGCTCGTGGATCAGTACCTGGTCGAATCCTGAACCAGTTCTCTATGGACGAGTACGACAAGCATTTCCGCATCGCCACCACACGAGGAAACATGTGGGACGACCGCAACCAATCCACCAACAATCTCTACATCCTCAAGCGTGAGGACATGAAAAAGACCGGAGAAGTTACTGACATCGCTCCAGGAGAACAAATCTACTCCGTTCGATTCATGGGAAAAAGAGCCTACATGGTCACCTTCAAAAAAGTTGACCCCTTCTTCGTGATCGACGTAGAAAACCCTACTGCTCCAAAGATCCTTGGGAAGCTCAAAATCCCAGGATACTCAGACTACCTTCATCCCTTTGACGAAGACCACATTATTGGTTTTGGTAAAGAAGCTATAGAAGCAGAGCAAGGAGACTTCGCTTGGTACCAAGGGATGAAACTCGCCCTCTTTGACGTCAGAGACGTGGCCAATCCAAAAGAACTCTTCAAAGAAACCATAGGAGACAGGGGAACGGACAGTGAACTGCTGCGAAACCACAAAGCGCTACTCTTCGACAAAAACAAAGGACTACTCGCCTTCCCGGTCACCGTCAATACCATCCCAGAAGACCAACGTGGACGAGATAACGCCTACGGAGAACCAACCTTCTCTGGAGCCTACGTCTACAAGCTCGACCTCTTCAACGGTTTCCAACTGCAAGGAAAGGTCACTCACTTCGAAGACGACTCAGCCTTCAAAGAAAACCGTATCTGGAGCATGCCTGGACGAATGATCCAACGACTGCTCTATATCGGTGAGTACCTCTACTCCGTCTCTCCAGACTTCGTCAGGTCTTACGATATCGACACCGTTGAACCCGTGAACTTCCTCAAACTCCTCGGTTCTCAGCAAGACGATGTGAAGTATTTAGAAGAAGAGGTGATGTTCTAAGAAAATCCTTCAAATACAAACAATCCACTTTTGTCATCCCGACCGAAGTGGAGGGATCCCTCCGAACAGACTAACAAGGGATTTCTCCACTTCGGTTCTTGGAACGCCTGTCGAAATAACAATAAACAGATTCACACCTTGATACTCAAGGTGAAAAACTCCCCTTCCACCACACTCTCTATCAGGTATACTTCTCTACGAACTGAAACCCAGTTTACCTACTCACTAAATACAAGAATTATGGGAATGTTTGACCAAGCTAAGGACCTCATGAAGCTCCAACAACAGGCTAAAAAAATCAAAGACGAACTCGCTAATATTCACATCGAGTCTACCGAAGGTGGATGTAAAGTGGTGATTAACGGAGAACAACACGTGATCTCTGTAGAAATTGACCAGGCTCATTACGAAGGAAAACAAGATCAAATGGGACCAGATATGGCAACAGCCATCAACAAAGCCGTAAAGAAATCTCAAACCATCGCTGCTGAAAAGATGAAAGACATTATGGGAGGTATGGGACTCGGAGGACCTCAATAAAGATCACCAAGAGTCCGTCTCTGACGGACTCTTTTTCTCATGTTCAAATAACACCTCGACTAACTTGGTACCAGAAACCAGCTACCAGCCTCCTAGCAACCAGAACCTCTTATGAAATCTACCTCTTGGACAACTCTCTTCACGACCATCTTGATGATCTTACTCATCGGAGGGTTTTCCGCTTACCTCTACTACCAAAACGCCTACGAATACCACCTGGTAACGCCAGTAGATTCCGAATCGAGTGCTCGAATAAACGTCACCATAGACAAAGGCGAATCAGGAGCTAGCATCGCTGAGAAACTCGCTGAGCTCGAACTCATACCATCTGAATGGGCTTTTTATAAGTATATAAAAGAAGAAGGCATTGCTCCTCAACTAGAAGCTGGAAAATTCGTCCTCAAAAAATCCTACACCATCCCAGAAATAGCCCAGTACCTCACCAATGCTCGTAAAGACGAGGTCGTTATCACCATTCGAGAAGGACTCACCGTCAAACAAGTAGATGAATACCTAACCGAAAAAAATATCCTCCCATCTGGGAGCTTCGAAGCCTGCGCAAAAAACTGCACTCCCACAGAAAACTACCCCTTCCTCCATTCTCGTCCCGATGGACTGAGCTACGAAGGATACCTCTTCCCCGATACCTACTTCGTCGACCCAGAAACTGCCAGTCCAGAAGCCATATTCAATCGCATGCTGAGCAATTTCAACAACAAGATGGACTCAACTATGCGATCTGAAATCGCCAAAAGCGGACGATCAATT
>CAYGRJ010000020.1:0-9891 GCA_964352285.1 uncultured Candidatus Peribacteria bacterium | reverse complement strand
CCCCTCTTTCTATATCCAAAATGTCCAATTCCTTTCCGAGCTGCACATGATCCTTAATCTTTTCTTTTGGAACTCGTAGGGCAGTTTCTGGGTCACCCCATGTTCGGATTTCCACATTGTCTTGGTCGTCTTTACCTACTGGCACCTTCTCAAGCGCTGGAGCTGGCATCTGCAGCATCATCTCGTTAAACCGGTCTTCAAGGGTTTTCAGTTCGTCTTCCTGAGCTTTGAATTCTCCCTTTCCAGACTGCATCTTGTCGATCGCTGCTTGCCGGGCATCTCCCTCCAGTTGAGATATTTCTTGAGCAGCCTTGTTATTTTCTGCTCTTTTTGCCTCAACGGTTATTCGAAGTTCACCCAGCTGTTTGTCGAGCTGAAGGAGCTCGTCGATAAGTTTGGGGTCCGTGCCCTTGTCGGCACCACCTTTCTTCATCAGGTCGGGATTCTCTCGTATGAACTTGATATCGAGCATCTGGCTGGGGTTTTAACGAATAGTTGAAGCTGAATTCCTGGGGGAATCTTCGCCTAAAATCACCAGGATTATGCCCAAAATCATCTGAAAATGCGAGCACGAATGTCCACCAGCCTCATGGACAAGAAGAAACCGAGAGGAAGAAGTTGACAAAATCCCTTGTCGCTACTAAATTTTATTGGCTTGCCGGCATTCCGGCACTTCATTTCCCCTAACCGAATTGTCCATGCTCATGCTTCGTCTGATGCGTACTGGTAAGAAGAACTCTCCCCACTATGCCATCGTGGTTACCGAAAAAACCAACCCAACTGTTGATGGGAACTCAATAGAAAAACTCGGGTACTACACTCCAACCGGTGAAACACCTCTCTTTAAGTGTGATCACGAGAGAGTAAAGTACTGGCTTTCTGTTGGTGCTCAACCATCTGAAACCCTCGCTCGACTCCTTTCTAAAGATGGTCTCGACGGTATGGACAAGTACGTTGATCTCAAGAAACAATACAACAAGCGCAATAAGAAAGCTCCTGCGGAAGAGCCAGAAGCAGCTGCGCCTGCCGCTGAAGAATCAGCAGATGCAGCACCAGCTGCCGAAGAAGCTCCAGCTCCTGCAGCAGAAGCTCCAGCTGAAGAAGCACCTGCCGCTGAAGAGCCAAAAGAAGAACCAAAAGAAGAACCTAAAGCAGAAGCTCCAGCTGAAGAAGCCCCAAAAGAAGAAGCCCCTGCTCCAGCTGAAGAAGCAGCAACAGAGGCACCTGCGGAAGAACCTGCTGAAGAAAAGGCTGAGTAACACCCTTTTCCACATCCTTTTATCTATTAGATTCTTACGATATGTCTGAAGAAAACCATGTAGAACAAGCCTTTCTCGAGCACCTGATTAAGCTGATGGTGACCAAGCCAGAAATGGTAGAGATCACCCGTACAGTCGACGATCTCGGGATCCTTTTGACTCTCAAGGTCGACAAAGACGACATGGGACGAATCATCGGAAAAGATGGTCAGACTGCAAAATCAATCCGAACCCTGCTTCGAGTTATCGGTTCTCGACACGAAGAACGAGTAAACCTCAAGATCTTGGAACCAGAAGGAAGCGATCATGAGATGGCTCCTCATCCAACTCCTGGAGAAAGTCCGCAAGCAGACGAAAGCCCTGCAACAGAATCAGAAGAAGCGCCACAAGAGCAAAGTTTTGACGACTCGACAGCTATGAGCGGTACAGACCTCCCACCACTCGACCTCGGTGACGATATCGATATCTAGTCTGCTTGCTAATTTTTGAGTAGCTGATTATTAGGAGGCCCCGAAAAGGGCCTTTTTTTATGCGTCATAAGAACTCTATATCAAAAGCAACTCGGCACCACCCACCAGACACGAGAAACCAGTCACCAAAAACTAGCAACCAGCAACCAGCCTGCCGGACGAAGCTCAAAGAGCGTAGTCTGGAAACCAGAAACCAGATAACCAAACCCAAATCCCCTTGCCAAAAGAATCAAAAAACACCAAAAGAACTTGATATTTCCGCATGTTTCAGGCAAAATCCCTCTGATAAGTACTTCTCATTTCACATGCCGAATCAGCTCTTTGGCTTAGCATACAAGCCCATTCAGCTCGCCCAACAAGGGGGAATCATCTCAACTATTGAGGGATACCAGCCTGCAAACCTCATCAAAGATGGGATTGCCTGGGCTATTATCGCGGCTTCTGTGCTGTGTATCGTCTTCATCTTTGTAGGCGGTATTTCATTTATCCTCTCTGGTGGACAAGACGAGAAAATTCAAAAAGCCGTCGCCACCATTCGCTACGCGATCATTGGTCTGATCATCGTGTTTCTTTCGGTTTCACTGGTGAATCTCATAACCTTTATTTTCGACGTTCCCTTTGATTTCGTCGACTACCGAGAGATTCTCGAGAAGGTGAAGGTCCTCAGTAACCAACTCTTTCAGCAGTCGTCAACCTCTCCTTCTAACTTTCAGGGATTTTAATGTGTAACGAATACTCATCCGCATCGTTATAAATAACTGCGGGTGTCGACTCGTCAGGAGCGAGAAGCAGAAGCAAGCTCATAACCTTCTTCTTCTCCGTTCTGATCAGTCTCGACCTTTGACATGACGGAGACCAGAGTAATACGCGAGACGGCCATAGGCCTAGAAATCTCGGTGCTCGAAGTCTGCCAGCAGTTTATTGGATAAAGATCTGCTGGAGAAAATATCCAAATCTTTATCAGAGAAGTACTTCTTTGTCCCGATCCGACGGGATAACTTCCTCGGCTTTATATCTCTTATATATAAGGTATGAAGGGGAAGACTTATCACTCGTTTTACCCTGTATGCATACTGGGTGAGACATTTTTTATAATTTTATGTGTTAAAGCTATGATCGCACAAACACTTCGCAAGGCTTTCGCCAGCGTTAGTGCTGCTGCAGTGTTGCTAACCACACTTATTGTTCCAGGGATGGGCGTTAACTTCGCTCAAGCTCAGCCTGGTCACTGGGGTTACAACATGTACGAGACATCTTACTTTGATCTCGACGCAGTAAACGAAACTTTTGGTGACAACCTCAACGCAAACATTACGCGTGGAGAGTATGTCCGTCTCGTGCTTATCGTTTCTGGTCTCGAAGTCGGTCCATTGACCGTCGAAGAAGCTGGAAACCGAGCAAAAGATCTCGGAATTATCTTCGGACAGAACAACGATGCTAATAACTTAGGATTGGATTCTGTTTTGAACCGAGCTGAAGCAGTCACTATTGCACGACGTGCAAACGCTGAACTAAGCCAATACCCTGCAACTGCAACTCTTGCAGACCTGGATACAGGTGCATGGTACGGTGAATCTTTCCAACAATCTATTTCTGCCGGTGTTATCGTCGGTCGTGAAGTAAACGGAGTTCGACAGGCTGCGCCTGCTGGATCTCTTACTCGCGCTGAAGGTATGGCACTTGCATACCAAGCTTTCCGAGCTGTTGAAGCTCTCCTCGCTTGGCAAGATGCTGGAAACACTGGAGTTCCATCTACAAGTCAAATTGTAGCTTTGGACGCTCTCGATGTTTTCAACCTTGTTGTTGAATTCACTTTCTCTGGTGATGACGTTGTTACGCCAACTCCAGAAGAACCCACAATTGGTGGGGGAACACTTCTCGTTGAAGTTTCTCCAAACACTCCACCTCCACAAAACATTCCAAACGATGCCGCTAGCATTCGCTACTCGACAATCCGTTTGAGTGCTTCTAATGGAGATGTTGTTGTTACATCAATAACTGTTCAACGTTTTGGTCTTGGTGACGATGAAGATTTCGACGATGTATGGGGTACAGATCCTTCTGGGGTTCGTATCACTGCTCAACGAGGTCTGACTTTCACTGACCGTGTTGAACTTCCTTTCCAACCAGCTCTTATCCTCCGATCTGGAGAATCAATTGATGTTGGAATCACTGCTGAACTTGCTGGTAACGCCAACAACAGCGGACGACAAAATGCCTTTGGTATCAACAGCGCAAGCGATGTTGCTGCTACAGGTACCGTTACTGGGGCTTTCCCAGTTAAGGGTAACGAACTCGAAATTGCTAACTACGCTATTGGTGGAGGAGCAATCACTCGACAAGGTACTGCTCGAACTGTAGACGTTGGATCTACTGAGGTTGAACTCGGTGAATTCAAGTACACAGATGAGTCAGATGCCAACAACACCGACGTATGTCTCGTGGCTATCACTCTCGAAGTAGAGGGATCAGTTGACCGAGAAGACCTCGTAAACCTGGCTCTTTACCGAGCTAACGAACGAGTAACAGAAATCGTCTCTGAAGTACCTGAAAGTGAAAAGGTTACTTTCCGATGGCTTCCAACTCTCGACCGTAATGGTAACGAGATCGACTGTTACTTCCTCGCTGATGGAAACAACCGAACTTTCACAATCCGTGGAGATCTCATCAGTGGTACAGAAAACGACACGATCATCTTCGAGTTCGATAACTCAAGTGACATCGTGATCAACGTCATCGGTCTTACTGGTTACCAACCACGTATTATTGGAAACGCTACGTTCCCAGCTAATGCGACAACCCTCAACAATCTTCAACTCCGAACACAGACCATCAATGCTGGTGATCTCGCGTTTGCTGAAGATCCATCTGGTCGTGATGTACAGGACCTCGCTCCTGATACAGACGATGTAGATGTCCTTACTCTTCGTGTTACTGTTCCAGTAGCTGTAGAAGTGAAGAGCATCCAGTTCAACATTAACTATACAGATAATGTTGCGCCTTTCCTTGCTGGAGCTGCAGATCCACAGACTACTGTAGATGCATCTCTCGATAACTACCGTTTGGTACTTCTCGAAACCAACGGGGAAGCTGTTTCTCATGGAAACAACCTCGCCTCTAATTCAGACCTCGCGTTTGTACAAGGAGGACGAACACTTGCTTCTGAACAATCTACTACAGGAGTGGTTGGAGCAATTACAGGTGCTGGTTTAACTGGTGCTTCTGGTGTTGCTGCCATCACTTTCTCAGATGACTTCACACTTCCTTCTGGAGTTCACCTGATCGCTTTCGTGCTCGACATCGAGCCAGGAGCTCCTGTAACTGATGTTTTCTCAGTAACATACGCTGGTGCTAATACAGTTGTAGCTGAGTACGTAGAAAGTGGAGATGTTCTTGTCGCTAACCGTATTACTGGTGGTGCATCAGTAGGTTCTAGCTTCACCATCAACACGGCTACACTCACATGGCAAGAAGTTTCTGGTATCCCTGCAGGTGACCCACTTGTACGAGGTACTATCAAGGCTCTTCTCGCGGTTTACAATGTAAACAACAACGATGTAGAACCTGTTGAAGTTACTGACGTCGCTTACGCTGAAACAGTAGCTGTTGGTCTTAATGGTAATACCATCTCAGATATGTCTGTGGTGAGTAACTGTTTCCTTGCGGTTAAAGACGCAAATGGATCAGTAAGTGTCCGTGGTGATAACTACCGACAAATCTCAGAAGTTGATGACTTTGAAGAACCAGACACAACAATGATTGGTGATTCAACGATGAACTTCGATCAAGTAAGTGTTACTATCGACACGAACCAACAAGCGACTATCTACTTGTTCTGTGATATCGCTACAAGTGCTACTCTCAATCAGCTTCAAGTGAACATTGTAAGTGTTCAATCTGAAGATGATGACGGAGATTCAGCTACAAATGTAACAGGAACACCTGCAGTAACTATTGCTGCTGCTGCTCCAGTAACATCTATCCGACAGACTGTTTCTGCTGGAGGTGTGCTTACTGTTTCTATCGACCCATCTACTACCGATACTGATATCGTTGTAGGAGACGGATCTGGTGTGGAACAAGCGATCGCTATCTTGAAGTTCTCTGCTGAGGACGATCAAATTAGCATCAAGGACTTGATCCTTAATGTTACCAACAATGTGTTCACTGCTCGTGTAAGCAAGGTGCTTCTCTACTCTCTCGATAAGAGCGTTAAGTACGATGAAGCTACTGTGGTAAACAGTACAGTACTTACTGGTGCCCCTAGTGGTGCAACAAACATTGCTCAAATTGCTCTTTCTATGGCTTCTAGCGCTCGTGTGCCAGTTGCTAAAGACAAGAACTACCGAGCTCTTCTAGTGATGCTCTTCAACGACATCACGGAAATCATCCAGTCTCACAAGCTTCTCCGAGTTTACTTGGACGAATCATTTGTGATCGCTGGAAGCAAGCGTAGTGTTGAAGCGGTTTCTGAATCTACAGGTCAAGACCTGGGAGTTGGAACCATCAAGGTAAGTGGAAATAGTTCAATTGTTGCTACAAATGGTACTTGTTCTTCAGTATCTATTGCAGCCGCAGCTACTGGTACAACTACTTACTTTGTTGCAAACCATGGTTACCTTACTGGTCAAACTATAATGGTTACTCAAGGAGCAAGTGTTGCTCCAGTACTGGTTGTAGGAACTACTGCTAATACTGTTACAGTCACTTTCACAGCTAGTACGCTTGCTGCTGCTACTAATGGTGCAGCTACAACTGTTGCTAGTAATGCTTCATCTGCAGCTATTGCTGCTGGTGCAAGTGGAACTACTACTTATACATTTGGTGCTCCTCATAATATCGGTGTTGGGGCATCTGTTCTAAGTGTTGGAAGCTTTGTTCAAGTAGGACAAGGTGCTTCAGTTGCTTGTGCAGAAATCCTAGCTATACCATCTACAACAACACTAACTGTTCGTTTCACAGCTAGTACTCTTGCTGGTGCAACAGCAGCTGGTGATACCGTTGCTACTGCTGGTTTCGACGTTCTCCGACATGCAATTGCTGGTGGAGCGCCTACAGTTGCTGCTCTAAATACAACAATTGTAATGCCTGCAGGTCACGGATTTGACAACGGAGACGTTGTTTCATTCTATGATGTTTCAGCAGGTGCAGTCGTTAATTTTGGTGCTGGTACTGGTGCTGTAACGGTTACCGCTACAAGCCTTACCTTCACGACTGCAGATTTCCCTGGTCTTGCCGGTGGATATGTTGCTGGAGATCTCGTGATCAAGACTGGTACGCAAACACTCGTTGCTGACGACTTCTTGCTTTACGCTTCGAAGTTGACAGTAAGCTCTGTTAACCTCAACAGCTCAAACATTGGATTCAGTTCTAATGACGAAATTTACCGGTTCAAGGTAAGTGCTGATGCTGCTGGAGATGCAGATTTCGCGTCTGTTGTGTTCCAAATCAGTCAAACAGATACAGACGTTCAAGGGTTTGTACTCAAGGAAGTTAACCAATCTGGTAACGTGATCCAAAACCCAATTCTTGCAGCTACTGCTACTCGAACGGTTGGAGCACAAACTTCTACAGCTTCTACTATCACGAACGGTGCTACTGCTCCTTTCAATCTTACTATCGCAGCTACAGAAGAATACGTAGTTGAATCAACAGTTCGATTGGTTCCAGGTGCTACTTGTGCTGATCTTGCTGGTGGTGCTGGAACTGAGCTGGTTGCTCGTGTTACTGCTATTGTTTCGACAACAGTAATGACAGTTACTCCTACTACTGCTACAGGAGCTGCCGTTGCAGCAAACTGTGTAGCTGGAGGTGTTAACGGTATTACCGTCTTCCCATTTGTTGGAGGAGATGCTTCTGCCGGAGAACAAGATTCTGGTCTTGTCCGATTGATCCTGAACGTTTCGCAAGAAATTTCTCAAGGAACAAGCAAGACTTACCAACTTGAAGCGCAAACAAGCGATCAAGGTGGTCAGGATTTCAACCAAGTTTCTACCATTGTTAAGGAAGAAACTGCTGCTGCTGCTCAACTGCTTGCAGTTGGAACAGCCGCTAGTCGAATTCGTCTTGGTGCTCACTTCGTATGGAGTGACCAACCGAACACCGCTCAACATGTGCCACACACCTACGCAGGTGCTGGTACACCTACAGCGACTGCGTTCAACGTGACGTTGTTAGACTACTTGACAGGATTCCTCCTCGATAACCTTCCAACACAATCTAAGAACACGACTAACTAGTCGCATTCCTCGATTCGGAAGGATCTCGAAGATCCTATCAGCCAGAACCCCGCACTCCCGCCTCGGCGGGGGTTGCGGGGTTTTTGGTTATCTGATTTCTTCCCCAGCAACGTGATGTTTCGACCATCGTGGAGAAATCTCTCCATGGCGAATAAGAGATTTCTCCACTTCACTTTGTTCCGGTCGAAACATCAACGGAATTTTTAAGTATACATACTTAAAAAAGACTCATCTATCACATGAGCCCTTTCTAATACTCAACCTTTAGTTCCCCAACTGCTCAATCACATCCGTAAAGCTCTTTACATCAGAAAAAGCTTGGTACACCGAGGCAAAGCGAATATAAGCCACTGGATCAACGTCCTTTAAACCTTGCAGCACATCGGCTCCTATTTCTTCGGTACTGGTTTCTGCATTCTGCACCCACTTTTCCTCGAGCTTGTTGATCAGTGAGTTAATCTGCTCATGACTCACAGGTCGTTTTTCACAGGCGCGCCAAACACCACGCTCCAGTTTCTCGCGATCGTACTGTTCTCGGCTTTGATCCTTCTTGATCACCAGCAAATGAGCCGATCTAAGGCGTTCAAAGGTCGTAAAACGATAGTCACAGTGGTCGCACTGCCTTCGTCGCCGTATGGCCGTGTTATTGTCCGTCAGGCGTGAATCGATCACGCTATTTTTCAGATGTTGGCATTGAGGGCAGAGCATGATGGGGGATATTCAAGAAGTCACGTTTCCAAGCACTCATCCATCCAGTATTATCGGCTTGCACGCTGATCATATCATAAAACATTCGTCAGGTGATCGCTGATCAATAAAGAAATCGTGACCAAGACTACCCGTCAGTGACTCGAACATTTTACAGCAAGAACCATGCTCCCAACCCAGATCAAACGTCTCATCGAAGCCTTCGGCAGACTCCCAGGTATCGGACCCAAGTCCGCTGAACGGCTCACCTTTTACCTGCTAAAGCAGCCAGATAACCGTATTCAAGAGCTCTCGCAAAGTGTTGGAGGACTCAAAGTTGGACTGCAGTACTGCAAGCGCTGCTGCAATATCAGCGAGCAAGAAACCTGTAAGATCTGTGATAATCCGAGCCGCGATCACCAGCAGATCTGTGTCGTCGAAGATGCACTCGACGTCGTTGCTCTGGAAAGTTCTGGCGCCTTCAAGGGTCTCTACCACGTGCTTCATGGGGCACTTTCTCCCCTCGATAATATCGGCCCAGAGCAGCTCACCATCAGCCAGCTTAGCAAGCGCTTAGATGATGAAGACACTCAAGAAATCATCTTTGCCACTAATCCCACCGTCACTGGTGAAGCAACTGCTGGATACATTACCCGTCAAGTTCAGCATCGCTCACTAAAGCTGACCTATCTTGCTCAGGGGATTCCTATGGGTGGGCATCTCGAGTTCACAGACCCCGACACCCTCAAACGCGCTCTTGTAGGGCGCCGAGAAAGGTAAAGCCTCTCGTTATTTTCATTCTGCACAAAGCTGCAGAGCCAAATCTTCTCCCATGAATCTCTCCTCTCTAGCTCGCTGGACCTCTCATTGGGATTCCAATGCTATATGGCTGCTTCTGAGAAAGCTAAAGCGCTCTCAGGTCTTTAAAGGTGCTCGAGTTGATGTGTATTCTGCGACAAGCAAACCAAAGTCCGTAATCATCCTTTTGGGGCAAGTGCATACGGTTTGGAGGGGGAGCATCAGTAATCGCCAACGCCGTCAGATCGTCAATTGCCAAGCGCGACTGCTCAGCTACTACCAGTACCTCGTTGAAAATCATCAGGTCAAACGCTTCGGCGGCGAAGGAGTCTACGAGGGCATCGATACCAGCTATTCAGAGCAGCTAATCTTTCCTCTCTACCTCGAGTGCGAAAAAATTCTGAATCTCCAGCACGCCAAGTTGGACCACTATTCATC